>CAYXFV010000037.1:0-27602 GCA_964464365.1 uncultured Nitrosomonas sp.
CCTGTATCCCTCATGAATAAATGCATTACATAATTATTCAGGGCCGACTAATTAGGATACAAAAAGCATCAAGTATGTGTTGTATGGCAAGACCTGATATTTACTTGTTCGTATATTTTAGGAATGAAATAAAGGTGTGAAGATATTTGGTTTCTTTAGAAAACAATACCCTAAAAAAATTACAGCCCATGTGCTCGACCCGAAAAATGGTTATATGAAGCTGGATTGGGTAATCGGCAAGCATATATCGACTGACATGGTAAATCGATATTCGGATGGAATGAATGTGTATGTTATTAATGTTTATGAAGCTGGTTCTATAAAACAAATTATTTGTCGGAAGGATCTGTGGCTCGAAACTAAGGTTCAATTCTCTTCAATAGATGAGATGGATATGAATATAAGAGAGCATACAAGCAACAATTCAAATCAACAACAAATATCAAGTTCGGATAAGGAAGATTCTGATACTGACACACTTTTTGTTGATGTAAATATGCTTAATAAGACTGCCATTCTTATAAGTGGAAGTAAGATGATCCAGATCAATGGTGCAATTTTTGCGACACTTATACTTGCTTTAAAATCAGAGGGGTGGGATGGTGATGATCTTTTTGTTCATAATGCTGGCATACTTAAACTTGGTCGACATCAAGTTACAAAAGAAAGTGCTTCGCATCTTGCTGATTTACTTTAATTAAGAATTAACGTTCTTTCCGAGGAAGAGTTATTAGAAGAAGCAGAGAAACCTATCCGTGACTTACTTGACATTGCTAATTTAGGTTCTTTTACTATTGATCTTGTGGATAACTAATCAAGAGGGTGCCGGATGGCAGGGCAATCGCGCTATGTTTCCTTTTTGCCAAAGATCAGTACGGGGTGCGATAACGGTCACTTAAACAAGCCCGGAGCTTTCGTCGGCGCAGGCTGTCTTTGGACGGTCCGTTGTTATTGAACAGGTTTAAAGCCACTCGCCTGATTAAAGCCAGGTTTTCAGCTGAATGATCTTTCCTGGCTCGGTTGTTATCCTCTCCGAACTGCACATCCAACACCCAATGCTGCTGGTTTTCAGCAGGGTCGTCAATAAAAAATCTCCGCACAATACAACAGACCTGACAGGTGCTAGATTTTCAATCGTTCCACAATACGGCCATTAACAAGGTGCTCATCGATGATTTCATCGACATCTTCCTTGTCAACATAGGTATACCAGACTTCTTCGGGGTAAATAACGATCACCGGGCCTTCGTCGCACCGATCCAGACAGCCGGCATTGTTAATGCGAACCTTGTTTTTGCCGTTAAGTTTGAGATCTTTGATCCGGCTTTTGGCATAATCACGTACTTCCTGCGCGCCGATATTATTACAGCAGACGGCATTGCCTTCACGCTGGTTAGTGCAAAAAAACACATGATGTTGATAATAGCTCATATCATTGCAATGACAGCAGTGGAAAAAGCTATTATATGTTGCCGGACAGTATCTTGCCAAAGATTCAGCATTTTCTGAATCGTTCCGGAATATTTTGACTAATGCGGATTAATTTGTTAGTTTCCGCTCCACGTAAAGGGCCAGGTTTTTAATTTCCTTGACAAAGAGGTTTGCAATGCACGAAGAAACACACATGCACGGCTTGAAATCCAAAGGGTTGAAAAAAGGTTCGGTATCCCGCTGGGCTGCGGTGACTATCGGCCTGGCGGCGACCGCGCCGGCTTATTCACTGGCGGGTGCGCTGGGCTATGGCGCAGCCGGCATCGGTTATCAGTTGCCGATTGTATTTATTCTGTCCGTGATTCCGATGTTTTTTGTCGCATTGTCGTATAAACACCTGACAACGGCTGCACCTGATGCAGGCACTATCTTCACTTGGGGCACCAAAGCCATCGGCCCCCGTGTCGGCTGGTTCGGCGGCTGGGCATTGTTACTCGGCAGTATACTGGCCGGTGTGACGGCAACCCAGGTTACGGTTATCTCCGTCGCGGTTATTTTTGGCATGAACGATACGCCTGTATGGTTTCATATTATTGTTTCCGTTATTTTCATCCTGAGCACGACTTATCTGACCGCGCTGGGTGCGAAAGAATCATCGCGCGCCACCATGTTTCTGACGGTTGCGCAATACAGTACCCTTATTTTACTGGCCACTGTACTTTACATACGTGTTTTCCAGGGTGAAGCCGTAAACACGGCGGAAGCGTTCTCCTGGGAATGGTTCAATCCGTTCGCAATACCTTCATTTGATGTCTTTCTGAAAGGCTTTATGATTGCATTGTTCATTTTCTGGGGGTTCGATGCGTCGCTGGCCATGTCGGAGGAAACCGACGGTAACGCTGAGCAGGCCGGTCGCAGTGGTGTGATTGCGATGAGTATTACCGTGTTTACTTACGTGCTGTTTTCCATTGCGGCATTGGCTTATGCCGGTGTAGATGCCGGTAATGAATCCAGCCTGACGCATCCCAAAAACATTGATTCGAGCATTACAACCCTGGCGGTCGATATCCTCGGCCCGCAAGGTGCCGTGGTGGCTGCTGTAGTCATCTGTATTTCAGCGTTCTCGGCAACCATGTCAACCATTATGCCTTCAGCCCGTATCGCATTGGCCATGGCGACTTACCGGGCAATCCCCAGGCGCTTTGCAGTCGTCAACGAAGTCACAAAAACACCTAAATTTACGACCTGGACGCTCGGCATGATGACGCTGTTCATCTATACCACATTAAGTCTTATGAGCGAATCCATCGTGGAAGACACGATACTCAGCGTCAGTATCGCGGTTTGTACGTTTTATATCGTTGCGGCATCATCCTGTGCACTTTATTTTCACCGCACAGCCTTTAATCACTGGAAGACAGCGATATCTCAGGTTATCCTGCCCTCGATTGCCGCGATTGTATTAGCCTCCGTGGCCATTCTCCAGGCATGGAACATGCTGGATCCGAATTATGGCTCTAGCGGTTCAATTGCAGGTGTCGGCGCGGTTTTTATCATTGGTGTCATGACGCTGTTTTGCGGTGTTGTCTTAATGATGCTGTGGAATATGCGCGAACCGACATTTTTTAGAGGCGAAACATTGCCGCTCGAACGTGCGCATATGGTTCCGGATACGCCGGAAGAAATCAGCGCGTTTAAGAAAAACAATCTATAGCCATTGTCGTGAAACCTTCCGTATTTTTTCCGTGAAGATTATCGGAATAGGGTAGATTTTAGTAGATAGCTGTCGTTAAACTCAGTCAGCAAAAATGATAGAACTGCTTAAATATTAAGTATTTTCAGGGTAATGTAGAAACTTGTTGAGTGTTGCTGGGAATGTTGATGGTGCCGAGGGGGGGAATCGAACCCCCATGATGTTACCATCGCTGGATTTTGAATCCAGTGCGTCTACCAATTCCGCCACCTCGGCAAGTTGACCGTATTCAGGTTGTTCGCTATTAGCTGCTAGCTATTTCGCGCTTAGCTGATACCGCTCTTGGAAGAGCGCATTATTACTGAATTTGGTGGCTTCAGCAAGTTGCTTTGAAAAAAACCGGATCTGCCGGTATATAATGCTGCCTCTTTAAATTGAGTGGCATAAGACAGGAATGCATGAAAACGCAGGATTTTGATTTTGACCTGCCTTCCGAATTGATCGCGCAATACCCCGTACAGCAACGTACCAGCAGCCGGTTGTTATATCTGAATCGTGTATCCGGTCAACTGCAGGATTTGCAGTTTGTTGATCTGAACAATTATCTGCAATCCGGAGACGTGGTGGTTTTAAATGATACGCGCGTCGTGAAAGCGCGGTTGTTCGGTCATAAGGCAAGTGGCGGCAAGGTTGAAGTGATGGTGGAGCGGGTGCTCGATGATCATCATGTCCTGGCGGTGATTCGTGCCAGCCATGCGCCCCGGCCCGGCGGGAAACTGTTGCTTGCGGGTTGCATTCCGGTAACGGTGGTTAGTCGCGGGGATGCATTTTACACGCTGCGTTTTATGCATGAGAAACCGGTACATGCGCTGCTCGAAAGTTACGGGCATTTGCCATTGCCGCCGTATATTGGCCGGCAGACATCGTCGCTGGATGAATCCCGCTATCAGACAGTTTATGCGAAAAATACCGGCGCTGTCGCAGCGCCGACAGCAGGGCTGCATTTTGACGATACCATGTTGGGTCGGTTAAGCGCAAAGGGCATCACCATTGCTTATGTGACGCTGCATGTCGGTGCGGGCACATTTCAGCCGGTACGCGCTGAAAATATTGCCGATCATGTGATGCATCGCGAGCGGTTTGATATTCCGGCAGAGACCGTGCATGCGATTGAACAGGCGCAGGCCAGGAGCGGGCGTGTCTTTGCGGTCGGCACGACAACATTGCGTGCGCTGGAAGCGTCGGCAATGCAGCATCGGGGTCGGTTGGTTCCCGGGTTTGGCGAAACCGATATTTTCATCACCCCGGGCTATCGTTTCCAGGTGGTCGAGTGTCTGTTGACCAATTTTCATTTACCACGCTCAACGCTGTTGATGCTGGTGTCCGCATTTGGTGGCATGGAAGCGATACGCGTTGCTTACCGGCATGCCATTGCGCAAAGATACCGGTTTTTCAGTTATGGCGATGCCATGTTGATTGAGAGAGATCCATGAAATTCGAATTGCAGTGTACAGATCAGGCTGCCCGGCGGGGTACGCTGACTTTAGCGCACGGAAGTGTTAAAACTCCGGCCTTTATGCCCGTAGGAACTTATGGCGCGGTCAAGGGGATGTCGCCGCAGATGCTGAAGAGCATTCAAGCGCAGATTATTCTCGGTAATACATTTCATTTATGGCTGCGCCCCGGACTTGAGGTGATTGAGGCGCATGGCGGCCTGCATGGCTTTACGGGTTGGCAGGGGCCGATGCTGACCGATTCGGGCGGGTTTCAGGTCTACAGTCTCGGCGACCTGCGCAAGATTACCGAAGAAGGCGTGAAATTCAGTTCGCCGGTGAATGGTGACCGTTGTTTTCTGACGCCGGAAGAGTCGATGCGTATTCAGCATGTTTTGAATTCCGATATCGTAATGATATTTGATGAATGCACGCCTTATCCGGCAGATGAGGCAGCCACGCGTATTTCCATGCAATTGAGTCTGCGCTGGGCGGAACGTTCCAGGCGGGCACATGGTGATAATCCGAATGCATTATTCGGCATTGTTCAGGGGGGCATGTATGAGCATCTGCGCGAGGAATCGCTGGCTGGGTTGCTGTCGATCGGTTTTGACGGCTATGCGATAGGCGGCTTATCGGTTGGTGAGCCGAAAGACGACATGCGCCGGATACTTGAGCATACTACACCTTTATTGCCTGCCGACAGGCCGCGCTATCTGATGGGGGTTGGCACACCAGCGGATATTGTGCATGCGGTCGCGCAAGGTATTGACATGTTCGACTGCGTTCTGCCGACCCGCAATGCCCGCAATGGCTGGCTATATACCCGCAATGGCATTATCAAATTGCGCAACAGCCGTTACCGTCTGGATACGGCGCCACCTGATGAAGCATGCGGTTGCTATACCTGCAGGAATTTCACGCGCGCGTATCTGCATCATCTGCAACGTATCAATGAAATGCTCGGCGCACACTTGAATACCGTACATAACTTGTTCTATTACCAGCAATTAATGGCGGAAATACAGGTTGCGATCGAAAAACAGCAATTCAGTGCGTTTGTACAAAAATTTGCAAGTGAATTTCAGGCGTAAGCCTGCGTCATGTTAATATACGAATCTTTTATTCATTGTTTCTGGAGAATATCATGCTGATTAGCGAAGCTTTCGCACAGACTGCCGGGGGCGGTCAATCCGAGGCGGGTTGGGCGAATCTTATTCTATTAATAGGTATTTTTGTCATTTTCTGGTTGTTGTTGATTCGCCCGCAGGCTAAACGGGCTAAAGAACACAAGAAGATGGTTGAGAATCTGCAAAGAGGCGACGAAGTCATTACAGGCGGCGGCATTATCGGGCTGATTCTGAACGTCAGCGAAAATTATGTGGTGATTGAAATTGCATCTGGTGTCGAAATATTAACGATCAAATCCTCGGTGCAAACCCTCTTGCCTAAAGGAACAATGAAAAGTATAGAGCCGTCAAAAGGCGGCAAGCAGCAGAAGAAAGGTGCTAAGAGCAGCAGTAGTGCTCCTGTACAGGAGGAAAAGCCTGAGGCCGATCAGGATACCGCCGCAGCAGGTGGGTCAGACAGCAGTGGCAGTGATGAAGCACCCAAAGCAGGCGAAAAGAATTAATTAACTGCTGGTGAATTGAGATGATGGCCGATTTTAAACGGCCATCTGTCTATACGTTGTTACGATATATTTTTATTTTTTTAACCATTTTCTGAATAATCATGAACCGCTTCGCACTTTGGCAATATCTGATTATCGCGGTTTCCTTGTTTCTTGGACTGCTTTATACATTACCGAATTTTTTCGGCGAATCGCCTGCGGTACAGATCTCACCGCTTCGAATAACTAACCAGGCAGATACCGCGCTGCTGCAACGCGTTGAAGATACTTTAAAACGGGCGGATATCCAGAATGATGGCCTCTTGCTTGAAGAAGGCAGTATCAAGGTAAGATTTGTCGATACGGATACCCAGATCAGAGCAAAAGATCTATTGCAGGCATCACTGGGCGATGAATATATGGTCGCGCTCAATCTGTTGCCGAATTCTCCGCAATGGCTGACGAATCTGGGCGCATTACCGATGTATCTCGGGCTAGATTTGCGTGGTGGCGTGCATTTCATGCTGGAAGTCGATATGGCGGGCGCAATCAGCATGGCGCTTGATCGGTATAACGCGGATATTCGTTCCACATTACGCGAGAAACGTGTCCCTTACGCAGGTATCGAGAGATCGGGCGAAACGCTGACAGTCAAGTTTCGCGATGCCGAGGCACGTGAACAGGCTTTGAATGTCCTCAGTTCAAGCTATGAAGATTTGCATTTCAGGGAAGAGCGTGTTGAAAACCGTTTTCACCTTATCGTAACAATCAAGCAGGAAGCCCTGGCGCAGATGCGGGATTCTTCCGTGCAACAGAATATCACTACGCTGCGCAATCGTGTTAATGAGCTGGGCGTGGCGGAGCCGATTATTCAGAAGGCCGGTATCGATCGTGTTATCGTGCAACTGCCGGGCGTTCAGGATACGGCTAAAGCCAAGGAAATTCTCGGACGCACCGCGACGCTGGAAATACGCATGGTCGATGAGGAGCGTGATATGGATGCCGCCTTGCGCGGGCAGATTCCGTTCGGTTCCGAGCTGTATGAAGAGCGTGGTGGCGGCCCGATTCTGGTGAAAAAGCAGGTTCTGCTGACCGGTGAACGGATAACTGATGCACAACCGGGTTTCACCGAAGACAATCAGCCTGCAGTGCATATCCGGTTGGATAATAGCGGTTCGCAAATATTCAAAAACCTGACACGCGAAAATGTCGGCAGGCGTATGGCGATTCTGCTGATCGAACGCAATCAGACTGAAGTAGTTACCGCCCCCGTGATCCGCGAAGAGATCGGCGGCGGCCGTGTGCAGATCAGCGGTAGCATGTCGATACTCGAAGCACGCGATGTTGCGTTACTGTTACGTGCCGGTGCGATGGCCGCGCCGATGGACATTATCGAGGAACGTACCGTCGGCCCGAGCTTGGGCGCCGACAATATCGAGAGAGGATTCAACTCGACGCTTTACGGCTTTCTTGCAACCGCGATTTTCATCATCCTCTATTACACGTCGTTTGGTATGATTTCGGTACTGGCGCTCGGTCTTAATCTGTTGCTGTTGGTTGGTTTGTTGTCAATTCTGCAGGCCACGTTGACGCTGCCGGGTATGGCTGCGCTGGCGCTGACGATCGGTATGGCGATTGATGCCAACGTTTTGATCAATGAACGGATACGCGATGAATTGCGCGAGGGGGCGTCGCCGCAGATGGCGATACATGCCGGATACGAACGTGCATTCGGCACCATTCTGGATTCGAATATCACGACACTGATTGCGGGTCTGGCCTTGTTTGCTCTAGGCTCCGGACCGATCAAGGGTTTTGCGGTCGTACTCTGTCTGGGTATTCTGACTTCGGTGTTTACCGCCGTTTTTGTTTCGCGCGGCATGGTTAACTTCATGTACGGCAGCAGCCGCAAACTGGAAACTGTCCCGGTTGGTAAAATCTGGATTCCTGAAACCTATCGGACCAAGAAGAAATACAGATATGAAGCGCCGGTAGAATCGGACAGTGTAACTGCTGCTGTGACATCCGCAGCGCCTGAAGATCGTCAGTTGGAAGATAAAATAACTGGCCGTCATTCAGAAGACAACAGAGTCACAACAGCGGGCGCCGTGCAGGAAGAACCGATAACAGAATCGCCGAATGAATCGGAAACAACATCTGCCAGCCCGGCCAGTTCGCGTCGGAAAAAAACAGCTGGCGGGAGTGGACGCAAGTCTAAAAAGAAATAATTAACCTGAGCGTCTAATCAAAGGAATTAACGAGGGAATCAACCATGGAGTTTTTTAGATTTAGCCGAGATATCCCGTTCATGAGCTGGCGGCGCAGCGCGGCAGTCATTTCAATTGCGACATTTGTGCTGTCCGTGTTCTTTCTTGCCACGCGGGGTTTGAATCTGGGTGTCGATTTTACGGGTGGAACGGTGCTTGAAGTCAGTTACGCGCAGGCGGCGGATCTGAATAAAGTCAGAGAAGTACTGGCAGAGTTGAATATGCCCGATGTCACCGTACAGAATTTCGGTACATCGCGGGATGTCATGATACGTTTGCCGATCATGCCGGATGTTTCAAGTGTGCAATTGTCTGAAACGGTGCTTGAAGCCTTGCGCCAGGTGGACGATACTGTTGAGATGCGGCGCGTGGAGTTTGTCGGCCCGCAGGTCGGCAATGAATTGCTTGAAAACGGCGCATTGGCGATGTTGTTTGTCTCACTTGGTATCGTGGCGTATCTGGCGGTAAGATTTGAATGGAAATTCGGTGTTGCAGGCATCATTGCCAATCTGCATGATGTGATTATCATTCTGGGTTTTTTTGCATTTTTCCAATGGGAATTTTCATTGACGGTACTGGCCGCAGTTCTTGCGGTACTGGGTTATTCGGTTAATGAGTCCGTGGTTATTTTTGACCGGGTACGTGAAAACTTTCGCAAACTGCGCAAGGTGGAAGTGACCACCGTTATCAATAACGCGATTACTCGTACCATGTCGCGGACAATTATTACGCATGGTAGTACACAAATGGTCGTGATCGCCATATTGGTTTTTGGCGGTGAAGTTTTGTACTATTTCGCGCTGGCGCTGACGATTGGTATTTTGTTCGGTATTTATTCGTCGATTATGGTGGCTTGTCAGATTCTGCTATGGCTCGATGTCAAACGTGAAGATCTGGTCAGACTGGAAGAAAAGAAACCCGAAAATGATGGCGCGGTCGTCTGATCGGAGTGGATGTGAAGGCGTGCAGGATTTGGCTAAAGGATAAAATACCGTGATCGCAGAAGTCATTGAATGGATTGTCAATACGATTGGCAGCCTTGGTTATTCAGGTATTTTTATTCTCATGGTGGTGGAATCCAGTTTTTTCATACCGTTCCCGAGCGAAGTCGTCATGATCCCGGCCGGATATCTCGCATCGAAAGGTGAGATGCATATCGTGATTGTCGTTTTGTGCGGCCTGCTCGGCAGCCTGTTCGGCGCGCTGATCAATTACTATCTGGCGGTATGGCTGGGCCGTCCGTTATTGTTGCAATATGGCCGATATGTCATGTTTAACGAGGCGCATTTGCAAAAGATGGAAGTCTTTTTCCAGCGCCATGGCCATATTTCGACTTTTACCGGTCGGCTGATTCCGCTGGTGCGCCAGTATGTTTCGGTTCCAGCCGGACTCGCGCGCATGAATGTTCCGATATTCTGTTTCTATACCAGTCTTGGTGCGGGCATCTGGGTGCTTATTCTGACGTTATTAGGTTATTTCATTGGCGAGAATGAAGCACTGATCAAAGAGTATCTGCGCGATATCATCGCCATGTTACTCATCGCTTGTATGATCGGTGTAGGTATATACTGGCAGATCCAGCGCCGGCCTCGGTGAATATCTCTGTTCAGAATAATGATTTGACCTACCAGCCCGCTTTTCCTGAGCTCGTTATCTACAAATAGCGGACCGATTGACGGCATTCGGCATCGTAACTTGGTGTCAATGCTTATATTTCGTACACTATTCAGACTTCACTATCCTTGCCGCCAGTTTCATCCGTATTGTCGTTATTTTCATCGAATGCGCTGTCAAAAAATGGATCTCGGATTTGTTTACATCACCGGGTATGGGTAATGTAGCGAATGAAAAGCCATGGGACGCGCGATATGCTGTTAACCAAAAATAGAAGCTGTATCGATTGATACAGCAAGATTGACCAACAGCATAGTTATCAAGTGCTTGTTTATTATAATCCACTAAGATAGAATGCTAAACGATAATGATAATTATTATCATTATATGTATGGCATTGTAAATACGTAATAAATCTTTCTTAATATCAATCTAATCTTGGTTAGCTCAAATGGAAAGATATAACAACCGATTCGTTTCAATTTGATGAGATAGATAGGGCAATTCTCACAATTCGATTTACTTTCTAACATAAAGAAGTAGCTCTGGTAATGTGCGAAAAGTCACAAAGAAAGGCGCTTGATTTCAATATGATGTCGGGCGATTTACGTTACATTTTGTCTTGGAATGGATCTTGTCTTTTTTGGATCAATTCAGGATTGTTAAATCGAAAGGGGCAGCATATGCCGCTTTTAATCGGGTTTTCTTAAGTCATTAAAATACATCTGTTTCAATGGCTTAAGAATTTTATGTCAATCTCGGAGGAGAATTATATGATTTCAATGGAGAAGCTAAGTCGTTTGGTTCGAGTAACAGCAGCCTGTCTGCTGGTATTTTCAGTCGGAACACTCAACGCGAGTGGTCCGACCGTATATAACAAGTACCTGCAACCCGTGGTAACTGCAATTGACTACCATACACGCGTGATTTATCTCTTTAACTACGAAAACGACAAGCTGATTATCGTTGATCCGCAGAGTATAAATGGCTGGCCAGGTGATATTCCGCTGCAGCATACGGCGGTATTACCGGAAGGGGACATGATTTATATCACTTCGGATAATACTCAGGATCACCCTTCCTACATCATTGCGCTGAAGGTTCTCGATGTTGATTGGGATACCGGCACAATTGCACTGAATCTGGAGTCACTGATGGTGGCGGATAGCCCGAACACGCCTGCCGAATTGCCATTTGTGGAGCCGGTTAATAAGGTTCAGGATGTACCAAATTGGTTGATTGGCAGAGGAACCCAAATTCATGGCAATACTTTTCTGCCCTATTCGGATTTCATGTATATGACTGAGTTTACTTCTGACAGGGTTCGTGTGGTCGATCTTAAAACCAATCAGCTTGCCAGTGTCGATCCGATTGTTATACCGGGATATACCGAGCAGACACATGGTATTAATTTCAATCGTTCCGGAACCATAGGTCTTGGAACAGGTTATTTTTTCGACAATAGTGTGATCGATGTATACAAGCCGAATCGGGAAACAGGTGAATTGCATGCGGTAGGTCAGATTATGCTCGGTGACGAGAAAAAGCATGCAGCCTTTACACATTTTGTCTATTGGCTGGACGAGCGCTATGCAGTAACAGCTTCAATGCAGTTTGATAAGACTTCATTGACCCCTGCCACAACCAGACAAATCATACCACCGAGCGTATGGTTGCTGGATACATTTGAAGGTACTGCGACGAAAATTCTCTCACAGACAAATCATCCCAATGGCCGTGGTGTGTTCCGTTCACCGTCTGATCTGGCGGTCGTCAATGGCAAGCTCTATCTTGCCGAGGAAGATACACTGGATTATTCTTTTGGTAATGATGGATATATTTCAGTGTTTGATCTAACCGATCGTGAGAAACCGCGCTTTCTGAAAAGACTGAAACCAGGGGAGGATCTTCCGGCAGGTTATGCTGTAGCGCATACAATCAGCCCGACTCCTGATAACCGTTATCTGATTATTGCAAGCTGGGTTTCCGGTTACGTACTCAAGCTGGATACCTATACGGATACGATTGCTAAAGTTTGGGGACCGTCTGATGGTCTTGTAAAACCGCATGGGATATTTGCAGCAGGTGGTAATCGCTAAGCGTTGAACTACAGGAATCCGTCAGCTGTTATCCAAAATGTAAATTTGAATTACTCGGGTAGCCGTTGATGGATTTTTAAATTGCGAAGGTATGATTGCGGTTATTTGATATTGAGGAGGTAATGAGTTGAAAGAGCGGGTATTTTTCAAGGAATTTGTTTTAATTGTCGTTGCAATCGTATTATTCTCGGCGCATATCTATGCATCCGCAGCGTTGCTTGTTCTGCAGCGCCCTGTGCCGCTCAAGGCTGAAACCATCGCCCATTTGACACAAAATACCCATGCCGGCCAAGACAATCCATGGCAGCTGGTAATTTTTGGATTTACGCGCTGCAAGGATATTTGCCCGACTTCGCTGGGTAACCTGCATATGTTGATACAGGCTGCTTCTGCTGAGAAAATTAAAATGCACGGTATTTTTGTTTCAATCGACCCCGACCGGGATTCGGACATGGCGCTTTCGAGCTATACAGAAAGGTTTGGGTCTGACATCTCATATTTGCGCTTCGAAGGTGACGAATTGGAGCGATTTAAAGAAGCTTTTGGTGTTGAGGTCGCTTTTTATACAAAAAACGAGGGTAACATGCAAAATTATCAGGTCGATCATAGTACAACCGCATTCCTGATTGATCCTGAAGGTAGAATTAAAGTGCTGTTTGATGCAGCTAGGGACGCTGCCGCCGTTGCAAAACTATTTCAGGAAAATAGGGAATTGTTTTGATGATGATCCGTTTTTTGATAGTGCTCTTTCAGTTGGTTTTGATGATCAATCCAGCTTCCGGTATGCGGATTGATGCTGATCCGCGTATGATCATCTCTTTTATGGATCGATCCTTGCCGCCGGAGCTGGATATTTTGCGTGTGACAACGGATATATCCGAGGATAATCACTTGATATTCAGGGTACAGATCAAAGGAGAACGGATAAGTGGGGATAACGATGACTATGTGTTACTGAATATTCAGCATGAAAAAACATATGCACTGATGATTCCGTTAAGTAAAGAAGCCGGTGAAACAATACGGATTTATGAAGGCGAACTTTTGTCAACCAATCAATTGGCATCGGTTGCATTCAAGAAATCCAATATAAACAGCGAATATGCGGGATTCAGCGCAAGGCACATCAACCGCGGCGTGGAATTTATGGTGCCACTCGACTGGATTAACTTTGGTGCGGATTTCGGCTTTGATGCTTACACAATCAGCGCCACTATACAAAAGCACGTTTTGCATATCGGCAAAATCCATGATCAGGCAAGACGAGGGAATCTCTCAATAAACCAGGTATCGGCAATTACACTGTTGAACGCTATTTGTTCACCAAAGAAATAAGCAGTGCTTGGTGATTATTTGATGAATGTGGCGGTATTTCCAGTGTAATTGTCATCCACAATGCTATATCGGTTCATTAAAATTGATTCATATCCAAGCCATCATGCCCATCTCCAGCGGATGGGTCAGTAATGGATGGCTCGGGTAAATACGGATGTAATATTCCTGTCTGCCACAGAGCTCCGATGCGAGCTTGAGTTCAAAGAGATGTTCGTCATGTTCGATGGTACCGGTAAATACGAATGGATAATGGCTGAAATTGCTGAACCGGGTTTTTTTGTACTGACGGCAAATCAGCAGTTCCACGATGACATCTTCGGGTTTTAAGCCGTTCAATTGAGCAGCTACTTTAAAATCAAGAATATCGTTAAAGTCCGCGCGGCTGCATGGTAGATCAATACAGCGGATGTGAACACCACGCCATGTTTCCCGGATACGGGTTTTCCAGGCGGCGATTTTGCGGGCATCGGCATAATGATTGGCTGCATAGCGTTTACCCTGGGTGCTTGCCGGAAGATAGAATTTCTTCAGGTATTCTTCGACCATGCGTGCCGCGCTGAAACGAGGCAGCAGCGATACCATCGAATGTTTGGCCATTCTCACCCATTCCGGTGAGTAACCGAATTTGCTGCGGTTATAGTACATTGGAATAACCTGATCCTGGAGGATTTCATAAAGCGCCTGGCTTTCTTCCTGATCGCGTACAACGGCTTCCATATTTTCCGGGCCGGGTTTAACCGCCCAGCCGTTATGGCCATCATAGCCTTCGCCCCACCAGCCATCGAGGACACTCAGATTGATGGAACCGTTAATGCCGGCTTTAATCCCCGATGTGCCGCTGGCTTCCAAAGGATAGACCGGATTATTTAACCAGACATCCACACCGGCGACCAGCCGCCTTGCCAGACGCAGATCATAGCCTTCAACAAGCAGAAGCCGCCCTTCGAATTCCGGTGTGCGTGCAATCTGACTGATGCGTCTGATCAGATCCTGTCCCGGAACATCCGCCGGATGTGCTTTGCCGGCAAAGATAAACAATATGGGGTGCTCCTGATCCAGGACGATTTTGCGCAGCCAGCCAAGGTTTTCAAATAACAGTGTTGCGCGTTTGTAAGTCGCGAAACGGCGTGCAAAACCAATCATCAGAATATTCGGATTGAGCGGATCGGTATGCTTGAGCAGCCGGTCCAGATGCGCCTCGGAGCCATGATTACGGGCATTCTGTTCGGTCAGGCGATCACGGATGCCAAAGAGCATTTGCGATTTCAAGGATTGCCGTATGCTCCAGAACTGATGATCGGGTATGTCATTAATACGCTGCCAGAACACCGTGTCACACATTTTGTTACGCCATTCATAACCCAGATGACGGTCAAATAAATCGGACCATTCCTGCGCCAGAAATGTGGGCACGTGTACGCCGTTGGTAATATAACGCATGGGGTTTTCTTCCGGCTCGATCTGCGGCCATAAATCCCTGCAGATTGTGCTGGATACATCGCCGTGTATTTTGCTCACGCCGTTATGCGTGCGTGAGCCGCGAATGGCCAGGGCAGTCATGTTGAATTCCGGAGTGTTCGCCGCATGCCCGAGTGACATGAATGTCTCGTGCGTGATTTGCAGGTCGTGGTAAAAAGGCGCAAAGTAAGTCAGGATCATTTCTTCGCTGAAAAGATCGTGTCCGGCAGGCACCGCAGTGTGGGTCGTAAAAATGGTGTTGGTTGCCACGGCCTCAAGTGCATCGGTGAAGCTGAGACCTTCCTGCAGTATCAGGGCGCGTGCGCGTTCGGGGATCATAAATGCGGCATGCCCTTCATTGATATGCCATATGGTCGGTTTAATTCCCATGGCATGCAGGGCGCGCACACCGCCTATGCCGAGGATGATTTCCTGCTCGATACGCATGGTTTTGTCGCCGCCGTAGAGTTTATGGGTAATGTCACGATCCTGGGGCGAGTTTTCAGGTAAATCGGTATCCAACAGATAAAGCGAAACACGGCCGATTTTGACCACCCAGATTTTTACGCGGACTGTGCGGTTTGGCAATGTAACATCGATACATACTTCTGTGCCATCATCATTCAGTGCGGGAGCCACCGGCAGGTCGTCAAAATCCGAGTCGGTGTAAATCGCTTGTTGATTGCCTTGATTATCGATGGTTTGAGAAAAATAACCCTGGCGGTAGAGTAGCCCCACACCTACAAACGGTAAATGCAGATCGCTGGCCGCTTTGCAGTGATCACCCGCGAGGATGCCGAGACCTCCGGAATAAATGGGTAAGCTTTCATGGAAACCAAATTCAAAACAGAAATATGCAATCTGGTCATGCGGACGCAGGCCGTTGACTTCATCTCTGCGGGACGGTTCGTAATGGTAGGAATCGTATGCGGCCAGAATACTGTCAAATGTGGTCAGAAACGTGGAATCTTCAGCAGCTCTCAACAGTATCGATTCATCTGCGCGTTTCAGAAAAGCCTTGGGATTATGTCCGACCGCAGCCCAAAGTGAGGAATCAAGCCGGGAAAAAAGCGCCCGTGTGGCACGATCCCAGCTATACCATAAATTATTGGCCAGCTCTTCCAACCGTTTCAGACGGCTGGGTATTTTGGGATTGATCGTTATCGTGAATACGGTTTTTGAAGACATGATAAATACCTGAAGGATTGTAATATTTTTTTGGTTATGCGTCAGATGCGTATTTTACGTTTTGACGGCACGCTGTGTGATGTTATTTTAATCCTGCAAATGCGATAAGTCCTGAACTTTTCTTCTGGCGCCCAGCAGGCTGACTGCGGGATGGGTAATCACTTTTACCGGGATTTCGCGCAGTAATTCCGAAAAACGGCCTTTATCGCAAAATGCGAGCATGAAGTTTCCGGCTTGCAGGTGATCCAGGATTTTTGGTGCAATACCGCCGGCAATATATACGCCGTTGCGGCACAGTCCCGCAAGCGCCAGATTACCGGCAAAGGCGCCATAAATCTCAGTGAATATTTCGAGCGCCTTGATGGCATTCGGATGCTTATGTTCAATGGCCAATGTGGTTATGGCGGCACCATTGTCTTCATCCAGTGGCAGGGACGCAATTTTGTGAGATTCCGCCGTATTGCTCTGCAGGAAGTTGAATATTTGCGTTAAACCGGCACCGGATAACAGTCTTTCCACTGAAACATGGTGGAACTTTTTTTGCAATGTTTCCAGTAGCCGAAGCTGCAGCGCATTTACCGGCGCAAAATCGATATGGCCGGCTTCGGTCGGTATCGGCTGATAGCGGTCTTTTTGCCAGACGAGCCATGCAACGCCCATTCCGGTGCCTGCACCCAGGATCACGCGCATGGTTTGCGCCTGTGCATGGCCTTCCTGCAGGCTGACCCAATCGGCAGGAGACAGCAGGTCTACGGCCAACGCTGCCGCTTCAAAATCATTCAAGAGCATGACCCGGGGAATGGAAAAAGCATGCGCAATTTCTGCAGCATCGATTTGCCAGGACAAATTGGTCAGGTTTACACGTTGATCAGCGATGGGGCCGGCCACGGCAAAACAGGCCGCTGCCGCTTGGCATGGATGCTTAATTTTAACGGTGTCCAGGAAATCGCGGAGGATATCGGAAAAGCTGGCATATTCACTGTTTCGGTAGCGCCGCATATCCAGTTCATGTACGGCTCCATGTTCGAATTCGGCCATCTGCAATAGCGTTTTGGTGCCGCCAATGTCACCATAAATCAGGTGCTGGTTCACGATTTTTTGATTCCGGAATGTTTTAAGAGATGATCAACAGTATTGCATGCCGGGTTTGTAAACAACCATATTAACCGCTATCGGTTACGAAATCCATTTGAAAAATCGGCAAACCGGTTCCGGTTCTATGTGAAAAGTTGAAGCGTGCAGGTCAATAATGCAATGATCCGGTCTGTAATGTTGGCGACAGACCGAATGATGTTCAGGAAGCTGCGGGCTCAGGATGAGCCGCTATACCCATGCAAATGTGATTTATGTTGCGTCATTTTCCAGTTAATCGTTTTGCGGAATTTGCTTAAGTTCGATTCTGTTCAGGCTGGATTTTGACCGCTATCCGATGTTGATCAGGCGAATCAATATCGCTGAAAAAAAGTTCGCCGAAAAATTCGGCTCCGGACAAGTTGCGTAACTTAAACCGGTAGCCAATCCGTGAGAGAAAACGCAAATACGTATTAACGCGCTTTTCGTGTTTATCCAGTAAATCCGTTTTTGTGAGTGTCAGTATGATTTGGGAAATATGAAGTCTGCGGGTTTGTTTCGGCGAAATATCCAGCAGTTTTTTTCCCGCGCGATTGGCATCGACGATCATACCGGTGTCGGAGAGTATCAGTGTGGCGTATCCGTCAGGACTGCAATGTAAGTTGCGGCGGGTTTGCACTGGATACCGGTTTTTTTCCGCTTGCTTGATGAATTGCGTGATCATTACGTTTCCTCCTTTTCCGCCGCAAGCCAGTCTTCCAATGCATACCCTGGCGCAAAACCCCGCGCCTGAGCTTTATAGTATGCGTTGACTTCAATACGCGCCTGCAGATTCGTTTGCATACCCGCAGTTTTTGTCTGTGAACGGGTACGTTTAGGCGCAGCTTTTTTGCGGTTTATGGATGGTGCGTCAACGCTTTCCATCGGAACATCCTCCTTGCGTTGTTGAAATAAAGTAGTCAGATGCTGAAAAACAACAATGCCTTTGAACTGATGGTTGCAATCATATTCAATTACCCGGAATAAAAAAATACGTGCTGATACGTATTCCCGCTGTTTGGAAATAGGCAGCAACGTATCAGGGTTTTCCCTCATATTGTTGAAATGAATTACAATTCCAGGCGAAGCCATACTTCTTTTCATCGTTGAACACGCATTATAGTTTGTGAAAACAAAATCGATTACCGAGTACCCATGGGATGAGCCGTTAAGCCGGGCCAGTTTCAGGGATTTATTCGATGCTGTAACCGAATCCATGTTATTGGTTGATGCATCCGGAAAAATCGTGATGGCCAATCCGTCCGCGTTGGATTTATGCGGTTATACGCTCAATGAATTGCGCGGTCATGAGGTTGAGGCATTTATCCCGCAGCGTTTTCGGGAACATCACCGGTATTACCGGAAACAATATCTGGAACATCCGCGCAAGCGGCCGATGGGAAATCACAGCAATCTCTTACTGTTGCATCGGAGCGGTGATGAAATCAGCGTCGATATCAGCCTGAGTCCCATCACCATTCAGCAGCGGATTTATGTGCTTCTTGTATTGAATGTGATTGACCGCCGCAGCCAGGCTGAGTATGCATTGCGTGAAAGCCAGGAACGTTTGTGGCTGATCAAACAGATGATCGATGTGGGGATATTCGATATTGATTGCGTAAACCACAAAATTTATTGTGATGAACGGCTGCAGGAATTGTGCGGCAACAGCGTTAATGAAAACATTACACTGAACGATTTTTTTGCAGTTGTGCATCACGATGACCGCGCGAATTGCCAGGCTGCTTTTGACAAGGCGGTCAACCCGCAGATGGGCGGTGAATACCGCACGGAATTCCGTATTGTGCAATCCGATAATCAAAAAGAGCGTTGGATCACCATATTGGGTGAGACGCAATTTGTCATGGGGAAAGCCAAACGGATTGTGGGTATTGCACGGGATATCACGCAGCGGAAGCAGCGTGAAAAAATGCTCCGGCAGCACCGCGATGAAACCGAGGCGCTTTTTAAACAGCAGGTTGCCATGATTACCGCTTCGGCGATTGCGCATGAACTGAATTCTCCATTGACTGCTATTTCAGCCTATAGCGAAGTGGTGCTTCACGTATTAAGCGAAACACCGATTGATTGCGAGCGGGCAAGAGAAGCAATGAACGGGTGTTTTGAACAAGCGCAGCTGGCGGGCGGAAAATTGTATGAGCTGCTCAACTTTTTACAGAATAATACAGTTGAAACTGAAGTGCTGGATCTTAATCAAGTCATAGAGGATGCTCTGGTGCTGGCACGTGGTGATGGATACGGAGGATTCAATCTGGTGCTCGAGCTGGAATCCGGTCTTCCCGCGGTCAATGCCAATCGCTTCCAGATTCAGCGTGTTCTGGTGAATCTGATCAGAAATGCAGTGGAGGCCATGCGCGCGGCCAATGTACCTGCTTCGGAGATCACTATTTCGGTAAAAACCCTGGTGGGGGAGAGTATGGCGATTGTTTCCATTAAGGATAATGGTCCCGGCATTGACCAGGATACGCTGAAGCGCATTTTCAGGCCCTTTTTTACGACCAAACCCACAGGTCTTGGTGTGGGGCTTTCCATCAGCCGGGCGTTGGTTGAAGCCAACGGCGGCCGGCTCTGGATCGATCCCGATTTCAAACAGGGTGCCCAGTTCCATTTCACATTGCCTTTCGCATGAAAAAGTTCGATGATTTTACTGTTTTTATCATTGACGACGATGCGGCCGTGCGCCATTCCTTGATGCTCATGATAGAGCAGCAAGAAATCAGCGTTCAGTTATTTGAAAATGCGGAGACATTTCTTAAGAAGAATATGCTGCACCTGAAAGGCTGCATTATCACAGATTTGCAGATGCCAGGCATGGACGGCTTACAGCTCCAGGAAGAGCTGGGCAAGCGAGGGTGCGTATTACCCATTATTTTCCTGACCGGTCACGGTACTATTCCGCAAAGTGTCAAGGCGATCAAAGCCGGGGCCGTCGATTTTTTAACGAAACCGGTTACCCGTAAAAAGCTGATTGCATGCATTACATCCGCTTTCGGTGAATGTGAGAAACTGCTGGAAGCGGAAAATAGCGCCCGGAGAGCAAGATTGCTGCTGACAAAACTCACCGGGCGGGAAAAAGAAGTTCTGGCTTTTGTCGTTCAGGGGCTTTCGAATAAAGAAATTGCGGCGCATCTGGGCATTAGTCACCGCACGGTGGAAATTCACCGAAGCAATGTCATGCAAAAAACCGGTGCGATGCATTTACTGGAATTGAAGAAGATTGCTCAGGAAAGCAATCAGAACAAACTGCCGCAGTGATATTCACCCGTAGTACCGGCGCATTCCGGTGAAAAAAAGCCTTCCGCTGTCAGGCAACGGAAGGCTTTTGTTTTTCTGTCATTTTTTTCAATTAAAAATTGAAAGTCCACTCCTGTGTCCAATCATCATTCGTGTCCTTGAATGCGCCGACATAATCGACCACGTCAAAGAAGGCATCGTTAACTGGCGCGCCGCCGAGTGTCAAAGGCGATCCGAAAGCAGGTAGATAACCGTCCAGCAGAGGGTTTTCCGTGCTGTTGCCGGGTTGTGACGTGAACCAGTCAGCGACAGAGAAAGTAGCACCGGTACCATCTTTGAAATTACTCGGACAGTTTACAAATGAATTAACCATCGTCAGTGCGCCGGAAAGATTGCCGGGTGCGCCTGCATTCAGGAATGTGGCCGCGCCATCAATCGTAATGCAATTGGGGAATCCCGTAATAATCGTGTTCCAGATATTCGCACCTGTGCCGCGGCGCAGCAGAATCCCCTGCGTCGCGACCGGTGCGCCGATAATGGTCATGTTGGACAGCGTGGGCTTGGCGCGGGGCGTGATGTCGTTATTGACTTCATTGTTGTCGGCTTCAATACCGTTGTCACCGTCATCGGCAGCCAGCTGGATCAATACAAACTGTGCTTTTCCGGTCCATCCGCTGCCCCAGTCGAGACTGTCATCGCCGATCTGGGTCAAGACGAGATGTTTCATACCGACCGTGCCGCCAAACATTTCAACGCCGTCATCGAGACCTGCATGTACATGCACGAATTGAATCAGTGTGCCTGCACCGACGCCATTCAACGTAAAACCATTCAGCTCTTCATCGGGGCGTACGGGAAAACCGGCAAAAAGTATCTGAGTGTATTTGACTATGCCGCTGTTGTCATTCGGATTGTTACCACCGAAAAATTCGGAAGTGACCGCTTCAAAAGGGATTTCACAGGGATTGACGCCGACATTACAGCCATTGACCGGCGCGTTACCGGAAATCACCAGGCCGCCCCATTCACCGCCGGATTGCTGCAGCGGGCCGGTCATGACAATCGGATTGTCCGGTGTGCCTTCCGCAAGTATTTTGGAGCCGCGTCTGATCCACAGGAAATCAGCGCCTCGCTGACCGAAAATTGTCGTGCCGGGATTGATTGTCAGTGTAGCGCTGTCGCGATTGTCGCCACCGATAAACACACCGCCGGATAAAACCCACTGGGTGTTTTTCGTCAGCGTGATGTCCTGATTGATTTCGCCGCTCAGAACACAGGAGCCAGCAACAGCGCCTGGTGTGGAAAAGCTCGGGCAACTCTGGAATTGGTTATTGACCAGTTGCGAAATTGTAAAGCGCAGCGGGTGAGAACCCGGAACCAGTTGCAGTTTGACGTAAAATTCATCCGCGCCAACAACAACAGAAGGTACATGCACCGCAGATGTTGCCGAATCAAACACCACGCGCTGCTGGCCTTTGGCTGATGGTATAGATACCGCGTCGACCAATTGCAGCCCGTCACCGACGATTTGCAGTTGTGCGCTGTAGAATTCAGAAGATGCGCCATCTAACACTTCTACGATAGGCATCTCGACAATGCCTGTTGCAGGGTCGTAAGTCGCCGTTGCCGCAAGACTGTCGGCAGCAAACGCGCCCAGTAGCGCCGCCGAGAAAATCGATAGTCTTGTTTGTTTGTCTGTTAACCTCACCATTTCTTATCTCCAAATTGATATTGTGTGAACTATTGGTCAGGCAAATTTACACATTTAATGTGACAATCGTGTTACATGGTGACAAATGGAAGTAATAATTGCTCCACTGGTCAGCAGGCTATAAGCAAGGATACAAACAAGGAGGTAGCGTTATGCCCATTACTTTGAATCACACCATTGTTCCCGCGCGCGACAAGGAAAGCTCGGCGCGTTTTTATGCACGTATCTTCGGGTTTGAATATATCGGCGCATTCGCATCGTTTGTCGTGGTGCGCGTCAATGAAACGCTATGCCTCGATTTTGCAGTGAGAGAACAATTTGAATCGCACCATTATGCGTTCAAGGTTTCCGAGGAAGAATTTGATCAGATATTCGCGCGTATCACAGCGGAAAATATCGTTTATGGCAGCGGGCCGCATAATCCCGGAAATATGGAAATCAACCATAATTACGGGGGCAGGGGCGTTTATTTCTACGACGAAAATGGACATCTGCTGGAAATGCTGACTGCGGATTATGAAATAACCGTTACGTGATGATCCATCCGGTTTGAATCAGCCCTGATCCTCCCGATCTTCTATGTTTTCTAAAAACGGATAGTCGGTATAACCCTGCTGACCGCCGCCATAGAATGTTGCAGGGTTGGGTGTATTCAGGTGCGCCTGGCGGGCGAACCGCAGCGGTAGATCCGGGTTGGCGATGAACAGCTTGCCGAAGGCGACCATATCGGCGTCGCCGTTTGCCAGTGCAGCGTTTGTTGTGGTCAGATCATATTCACCATTGACGATCAGAATGCCTTTGCGGAATTGCCGCAACAGTTTCAGATCGAATGCCGGCCCCGCAGCACCGGGGTGTTCCTTGCCGGTTTCGGCGATATGCAGATAAGCCAATCCAAATGGATTAAGCTGCTCAACCATGTAGGTAAATGTCATTTCCGGATTTGAATCATACATATCGTTATACGGCTGCAGCGGTGACAAACGTATTCCGACCCGGTGGCTGCCCCATACGGCGCAGACGGCTTCAACCACTTCAAGTATCAATCTTGCGCGATTCTCAAGCGATCCACCGTAGGCATCCGACCGATGGTTGGTGCCGTCGCGTAAAAACTGATCCAGCAGATAGCCATTGGCGCCATGAATTTCAACACCGTCAAATCCGGCGTCCATCGCATTTCTTGCGCCGTGACGGTATTGTTCAATAATGGCGGGGATTTCTGCCAAATCGAGCGCGCGCGGCGTCACAAAATCCTGATTGCCGGTATCCGTTCTGGCGTGACCGGCGGGTTTTATCGCCGAAGGCGCAACAGGAAGCATGCCATCAGGCAGCATGGAAGGATGAGAAATCCGCCCGACATGCCATAGCTGGAGAAAAATTCGTCCGCCTTGCGCATGCACCGCTTCGGTGACCTGCCGCCAGCCTGAAACTTGTTCTGCGCTGTAAATCCCCGGTGTCGCAGGATAACCCATACCCTCTGGCGAAATCTGCGATGCCTCGGTAACAATCAATCCGGCGCTGGCGCGTTGTGCGTAATATGCCACATTCAGCGCCGTGGGCGTGTTTCCGGAGCCTGCCCGGTTACGCGTCATCGGTGCCATGACAATCCGGTTGGGCAATATATAAGGGCCCAGTTGTATGTCCGATAAAACGGTAATGTCGGATGTGTGCATCGTAATCTCCAGTGGTGTCGTCAGTTAAAGACGGTAAGCGTAGCTGTTTTATGGCTTCTCAGAAAAATGAATGTGCGCCGAAAGCGTTTCAACCGTTTTTTTCAATTCCGCCAATTCCGATTCAAGGTGCATGACATGCGATTTCAGTTGGGCAAAATCACTTTCTGTGACAGTGTTTTCGGCTGGGTGATACGTTTCTGACGATACTGCGGGATAATCATTGTTTATTTCAGGCGTGCCTGATAACAAATGCATCCAGCGATTTTCCCGTGAACCGGGTTGGCGCGGCAATTTTACAACCAGGCTGCCTTCACCGCGTTCGGCCAGTTCGTCCAGAAAGCTTTCTACTGAAGAAATGTCAGCAAATTTGTGCAACCGCTCGCTGTTAATACGCAGTTCTCCCGCTGTCTGCGGTCCGCGCAGCATCAGCGTAGCGATCAATGCGACAGATTGCATTGGAATTTTCAGTACACGCTCAATATTATGCGCAAACCTTGCTGTGCGCCCACCACTGGTTTCAATGACAAACGTTTTGTACTTCAGGTTGTCAATCGCCGCCTGCACGTCTGTCAGAGAAGTATTCATAATCGGATCACGGCTGGATTTCTGGTTGCAGCCGGAAACCAGCGCGTTGAGTGTCAATGGGTAAGTATCGGGCACTGTGTGTTGTTTTTCAGCCAATACACCAAGTACGCGCGTTTCAATCAGAGAAAGCACAAGAAGGGAAGCATCGTTCATAATCGATTCGGTCTAAAATAAAAATACAAGTGTAGCACCTCAGGATCGTGACGACGGCTAGCAATTTTGTATCATCGGTGATAGCCTCAAAGCTTCAACATGCAATGCGATGAATAAAACACGATATGGTTTTATTATCGATCAGCGGATAATAAGAGAGGCATTGCGATAAGGAGGGCACTGCGGCAAACATGTTGCAATTTCAGGCTGGAAATGCCATGAAATCAGGAAGTAGGAAGCAGCGCGTGAGATTTTTAGCAGGTGATTTAAATCTTGTCAATTTAAGGAGAGAAAAATGTATAAAACCATCACATTGATTATTCTCAGTATTGTGCTTCTCTTACAGTTGCCCGGATGCACTCAGCAGCAGGATCCGCCGGTTGAACAAATGCCGGTTGAGCAAATTGAGCAAATATCGGATGCGCTGACCCCCGGGATTTTTCTGGAAGAAACGCGCGGTTTGATTCCTGCCGGTGTCGAATTGAGAGAAGTCTATCCGCCCGGAATAAAATTAACCAAAATATCCGAAGGCTTCCGCAGCAAGCTGTATAACGATGCAGCGGGTTTTTGTACGATAGGTTATGGTCATCTGATCAAAAAAGCGCCTTGCGGCAATGCCGAGAGACAGCAATACGGCTCCGGCATCACGGACGAACAAGGTGAAGCGCTGTTAATTGAAGATATGAACTGGGCCAAATACTCCGTGATGAAAGCCGTATCCGTCGATTTGACGCCAGGCCAGTATGCCGCACTGGTAGATTTTGTTTTTAATGTCGGCAGCGGCAATTTCAACCAATCCACATTGCTTAAAAAGGTCAATGCAGGGCAGCATGCGGAAGTTCCCGCGCAACTCAGACGCTGGATACGCGCTGGCGGCAAAGTGTGGCAAGGGCTGGTGACACGCCGGGAACGTGAAATCGATTTATATCTGGAAGGCACCGCTATTCCGCGTTTATTACCCGGAGAAGGTGAAGAATTACTGGATATCGATATCCGGGAAGGCGAGTTGGGCGATTAAATACGCGCGCTTTTATTCAAGAAAGGGATACCTGATTTCATCGGAATGGGTGGCAATATGAATAATTTTGTAAGTTCCAGATCAATGATCACGCCAGGTATTGCGGGTAGCGCGACAACGATGATTACCGGTACGCTGGTAACGACATTCGGATTTCCCGGTGCCGTTACCGCACTGGTCGTCAGCTTTGTATTCGGTTTAATGGTGCTGGCAGACGAATCAATTGCAACCATTTATTATAAATTTATTTTCTATATTATCAGCTCAGTCACTATTTTCTCGGTCGCAGTGGGTCTGAATCAGGCTGGAATGGCAATCGTAGAGCGCGATAGACAGGTATCCACCATAGAAGAAAGATCCCTGAGTCCGGCTGAAGATAAAAATGATAATGCGCTGCAAGCAGAGCCGAAGCCTTTCTTTCAGGAATGGTTCTGACTGTAATTGGAAATAGCGCACTGCTGTGAGTAAAACTTCACTCATTCAGTGCGCTATCGTATTTTAGTCCTATAACTGATCGTTAGTATGACCGGAATGTTGCCCGGCTACCTGCTTTGCCTGTAACAAGCGAGGCAATGGCGATAGCCGGTGTTCCTGTGTCATCGGTTACTTATTTTTGACCGTTATCGATACATCATCGGAAATGTTTCTGTTACCCGCAGCATCAAAGGCATGGGCGGTCAGGACATAGCTGCCATCGGATAATGACTTAGTGCTCAGTGTGTGCGTAAACGGCGCACCTACTTTTCTGCTCTGGAGTTTGCCATTTATATACAGATCGACATACTTGAGATTGGCATTGTTAGCGTAGTTGAAGGATACGGATATGGTGCCGGAGACAGTACTTCCCGCAGTGGGCGAGGCGATACTGATCACAGGCGCTGGCACATTATTGACCGAAATCGATGTTGTGCTGGAAACACCCTTATTCCCCTCAGCATCGAATGCATGAGCAATCAATGAATGTGCGCCATTGTTCAACTGCACCGTATCCAGCGTGAAAGTGAATGGCGCCTGCGTATTTTTGCCGTGCAACTGACCATCGACGTAGAGCTCAACGGCGGTTACAGCGACATTGTCAGTGTAGTTGAAGCTTACCGGAATATTGCCGGATACCGTGTTGCCCACGGTGGGCGAAGTAATACTGATAATCGGCGCTGTCGTGTCTTTCGGCGGTGCATTGTTGACCGTTATCGATATTGTGCCGGAAACACCCTTATTCCCCGCGGCATCGTATGCATAGGCAGTTAGAACATAATTGCCATCGGGTAATAATTTGGTGTTCAGCGTATGCACGAACGGCGTAGTTGATTTTCTATTATAGATTCTGCCATCTATGTACAGATCGGTATACTTGACATTGTCGGTGTGATTGAAGGATACGGATAGGGTGCCGGAGACAGTACTTCCCGCAATGGGTGAGGCAATACTGATCACAGGCATCGCAATATTGTTGACCGAAATCGATGCTGTGCTGGAAACGCCTTTATTTCCTTCAGCATCGAATGCATGGGCAATCAACGAATACGAGCCATTGCTTAACTGCGCCGTGTCCAGCGTGAAAGTGAATGGCGCCTGCGTATTTTTACCGTACAACTGGCCATTGACGTAGAGATCAACGGCAGTTACAGCGACATTGTCAGAGTAGCTGAAGTTTACCGGAATATTACCGGATACCGTGCTGCTTGCAACAGGTGCGGTAATATCGATAACCGGTGCTGTCGTATCTTTCGGTGGCGCATTATTGACAGTCATCGTCACCGTGTCGGAAACGCCCTGATTATGCGCGGCATCAAATGCAATGGCATATAGGGCATGACCGCCATTGTTCAGTTGAGTCGTATCCAGGTTAATGGAGAACGGCGCTTGTGTACTGGTGCTGTACAGCGATCCATCGACATAGAAATCAACCG
>CAYXFV010000038.1:0-26838 GCA_964464365.1 uncultured Nitrosomonas sp.
CCATGCCGATAAAAAACTGGAAAGCCGCTTTGAATCGTTTTATGATCGAATTCGAAAACCGTTTGACGGAATATGCTTAACCTGACAGTTACACAGTTTAATTTACAGTCCCGTTATTAGCTTATTATGGATTCTTTTTCTGGATGAATTCGATTTTGTAACCGTCGGGATCTTCCACAAAGGCGATGATCGTCGTGCCATGTTTCATGGGGCCTGCTTCGCGCGTTACTTTGCCGCCCCGTTTCCGGGTTTCTTCACACGCGGCATAAGCATCATCGACTTCGATGGCAATATGTCCGAAGCCTTCGCCCAGATTATAGTGAGAGGTATCCCAGTTATGGGTGAGTTCCAATACTGTGCCGCTGGCTTCATCCTGATAGCCGACAAAGGCCAGCGTAAATCGACCATCGGGGTAATCCCTGCGGCGCAGTAGTTCCATGCCCAGCACCTGCGTATAAAATTCCAATGATCTGTCGAGATCACCGACGCGCAACATTGTGTGCAGAATTCGCATTAAATTTTTACCATTTCAAAATCTTCTTTGCGTGCGCCGCATTCCGGGCAGGTCCAGTTAATGGGAACATCTTCCCAGCGTGTTCCCGGAGGAATGCCTTCTCCAGGCGATCCCTTTTCTTCATCATAAACATAGCCGCAAATTAGACACATGTATCGATTATAGTTTTGATTTTCTTCCGCAGACATAATAGATCGTCATTTCCATTTGGGTTAAAATGCTATTTTACGGTATTAATGCATGTTACAGCCACCCCCAAATGTACTTTCATTCGCAGCTAACGACCCCAGCGGTGGGGCAGGTATTCAGGCTGATCTGCTCACCATAGCCAGTATGGGGTGCCATCCGCTGCCTATCATTACTGCAATCACTGTCCAGGATACGACGGGTGTCGATGAAGTGCTGCCACTCGATGCGGAATGGATCGATAACCAGGCCAGAGCGATATTGGAAGATATGCCGGTACATGCATTCAAGCTCGGTTTGCTGGGCAGTGTTGAAATCATCGCAGTGGTTGCCGAAATTGTGTCGGATTATCCGGAAATTCCCCTGATTATGGATCCTGTTCTGGCTTCGGGACGTGGTGATGAGCTTTCCAGCGAGGATATGATCGATGCCATGTGCAGGCTGCTGCTGCCGCAAGTGACATTATTGACGCCCAATAGTCTGGAAGCCAGACGTCTTGCGGCTTTTGACGATGAAGACGGCGATCCGGATACTTTGTCGCTGGACGAATGCGCCTACAGGCTGCTGGATATGGGGTGCGAGTATGTGCTGATTACCGGCACGCATGAGAAAACAGCGCAGGTTGCCAATATATTATTCAGTGCCGATGGCATGGTACGCAGCGACGATTGGAAACGATTGCCGGGCAGCTATCACGGTTCAGGATGTACGCTGGCTTCCGCTATTGCGGCATCGATGGCAAACGGGCTGACTGTGAACGAGAGCGTTTATGCAGGGCAGAAATATACCTGGCAGACGTTGAATGCAGGTTTTCGTCCCGGTATGGGGCAGAGCATCCCCAATCGGCTCTTCTGGGCCGACGCCATACGCAATGTTCCCGGAGGCAGCAAAGGTCCATGAACCGGAATAGCTGCAACTGCCGCGCCCATAATATCAGCGGGCTGTATGGCATAACGCCGGATATAACGGATACATCCGTCTTACTGGCCCGGACGGAGCAGGCGCTTGTTGGCGGTGCGCAGTTGATACAATATCGCAATAAAACGGCTGATGCTGCTTTGCGTCGTCATCAGGCGGGCTTGCTGGTGCAGCTTTGCCGGAAGTATGGCGTGCCGCTGATCGTTAACGACCATCCGGATCTGGCGCTGGAAATTGGCGCCTGTGGCGTACATGTGGGCGAGCATGATACCGATATAACCGCAGCCAGAAAGCAGCTCGGCGCCGGAAAAATCATCGGTGTGTCCTGCTACAATCAACCGGAGCTGGCGCAGAAAGCACAAACACACGATGCTGATTATGTGGCCTTCGGTGCATTCTATCCAACGGCAACAAAGCAAAATACCGTTGCTGCAACGATTGCGATGCTGAAACAGGCTAAAACACGGTGCGCCGTGCCGGTGGTGTGCATCGGCGGCATTAACACCGCGAATGCATTGCCTTTGATTGAAGCCGGTGCGAATGTGATTGCGGTAAGCCAGGCTTTATTCCAGGCCGGAAACATTCGTGAAACGGCGGAAGAATTTTCCCGGCTTTTTTCCCGCGCTGAGATCGAAACCCCATTTTAAATTGATTGATTATATTTGAGAGTGATTTGATGACTTCACGTAACCAACAGCTTTTTGAACAATCCCGGAAATTTATTCCCGGCGGTGTGAATTCACCCGTGCGCGCCTTTAAATCGGTTGGCGGCACGCCTGTTTTTTTTCAGCGTGGACTTGGTGCGCATGTCTGGGATGTTGATGGTAAGGATTATATTGATTATGTAGGTTCATGGGGGCCGCTGATATTGGGTCATGCGCATCCCGAGGTGGTCAGAGCGGTACAGAAAACGGCAGAGTCCGGACTGACGTTCGGTGCGCCGACCGAAGCCGAGCTGGAAATTGCCGAACTGATCTGCAGTCTGATTCCATCGACTGAGCAGGTGCGGTTGGTGAGTTCCGGCACAGAAGCCGGAATGAGCGCCATACGTCTTGCGCGCGGTTATACCGGCCGCAACAAGATCATCAAATTTGAAGGTTGCTATCATGGTCATGACGATTCCTTGCTGGTCAAGGCCGGTTCAGGTGCGCTGACATTCGGCAATCCCAGCTCGGCGGGCGTGCCGCAGGAGACCGCAGGACACACGATTGTGCTCGACTATAACGATTTGCCCGGGCTGGAGGAGAGTTTTAAGAAATTCGGCAAGGACATTGCTGCGGTGATTGTTGAACCGGTGGCGGGGAATATGAATCTGATTGCGCCAAAAGCGGATTTTCTGTTGTCATTACGTACATTATGTACGCAATATGGCAGCGTACTGATTTTTGACGAGGTGATGACCGGTTTTCGCGTCGGTCTCGGGTGTGCACAAGGTCTTTATCAGATCAAGCCTGATCTGACGACGCTTGGCAAAGTGATCGGCGGCGGCATGCCGATGGCTGCATTTGGCGGCAGACGTGAGATTATGCAGTGTCTTGCGCCCGTTGGCGCAGTGTATCAGGCCGGAACGTTGTCGGGTAATCCTGTTGCCGTTGCAGCCGGGTTGACGACATTGAAATTGATACAGGAAGACGGGTTTTTTGACAATCTTGCAGCCAGAACCCGTCAATTGACCGAGGGCCTGACCATCAGTGCCCGTAAGCACGGTATCGATTTCTGTGCACAGTCAATAGGCGGTATGTTTGGTCTTTATTTCAGCAAAGACATCCCGAACAGCTTCGCTGAAGTCACCGCATGCGACAAGGATGCCTTCAACCGGTTCTTCCATGCGATGCTGGATAAAGGTGTTTACTTTGCGCCGTCCGCATTTGAAGCTGGATTCGTATCGTCCATGCACGGTGATCGTGAAATCAGCGAAACATTATCGGCTGCTGAAAGCATTTTTGCCGCCTGGTAGCGGGCAGGGAGGAGGCGGAAGCAGAAATAGAAACAGAGATAGAAACGAAACTGAAAGCAGGGGAAAGGTAAAAACAAACAGGCGGTAAAAGAATTTAAAAATAAATATAAATTATCTTTTACCGCATTTGTTTTTTAGCGCATACCTTGAATATAGAGTGACACGGCGCGTTTTTCAGTACCACTCATACGTGTCAGCACCTGTTGCATGACTTTATTGTCATTGGTGCGTTCCGCTTTGTTGAACAGGTCCAGCTGCGTCAGTGTGTAATCGGCATGTTGTCCGGCCAGTGCGGGGTAGTGCGGTGGAATGCCGGAACCGGACGGGCCGTGACAGCTCGCACAGGCCGGTACGCCATTTTCAAGATTACCGCCATGGTAAAGTATCTTACCCAGTGCAAAGAGATCGGCATCATCAGATACTCTTCCGGGCGCCGCTTTCTGTGACGCGTAAAAAGCCGCCAGATTCTGCATATCTTCTTCAGAGAGTTCTGCAACCATAGGCGTCATGGCCGGGCTATTGCGAACAGCGGTTCCGTCGTTGTCAGCCTTGAATTCCATGAGCTGTTTTAACAGATATTCAGAGTGCTGTCCGGCTAAACTCGGGAAGTTCGGAATGAAGCTGTTTCCATCCGGGTTATGGCATCCTGCGCAGACCCCTGCTGCAATTTCCTGACCTTTTTCTGCATCGCCTGCTGCTAAAGCTGAAGTTGATAGCGCTACGGCAAAAGCTGTTACCATTGCTAAACTTATGTTAATCATTTTCATAATATTTTGTATTCCGTGTATTCCGTATTTTAAAGCCATCAAAATTCTGGTACTTTTAGGTATTTGAGATTGACGCGGCATTTTATCAAGGCACAAGATTGTTCACAACAAGATTCGTGAAAATGCGGCTATAAATTTAACAACTTGATGAAAAAAGTATTTTCTTTATTCCTGGTGATCAATATCCTGTTCCTGGTCGTGATGAATTTTCAATCGTATCGGCATCAACCTGTTTCGCCTGTAACGGATTCTGAAAAAATTATTCTGCTGAGCGCTTCGGTGGATTGCATGGTGTGGGGGGATTTTACTGAAGTGCAGCTGCCGCGCGTTGAAGCTGCTCTGGATCAAATGGTGTTGTCGCGGCCATATAAGCGGGTGCCATCAGAAACGATCAGCCGGTACTGGGTGCATACCGAGCCTTTCAGAAACCGGCAGGCTGCTGAAAGGGAAATCAACAAATTGAGAAATCTGGGGATCATCAGTCATCGCGTGTCAGAAGAAGGTGTGTGGTTAAATGCAATTTCTTTTGGTGAATTCAGAAATCGGATATCCGCACAAAAACTGCTGGAACAACTTGATGCGAAAAGTGAAACCAACGCAATAATTCTTGAGCGTAAAATTGCACGGGAAAAGTATCTGATTTTTGAAACCGATCCGCAAAAAACAGCGGAATTAAAGCAGGTGACGGATCAATTTTCCGACAGCAATCTGGAACTGTCAACCTGTGAACGCTTATAATAAGCGCGTTCAGAAAAAATAGCGCTGTTCATGAGATGAATTAAAAAGGAATATGAAAGTAACCATTAAATCCGTGCAGGAAATTGAAAAAATGCGTGTGGCCGGCAGGCTTGCATCCGAAGTTCTCGATTACATTACACCTTTTGTAAAACCGGGGGTCACAACGGAGGAGCTTGATACGTTGTGTCATAATTATATGGTCGATGTTCAGAAAACCATTCCCGCACCGCTGAATTATGCGCCTTCGGGCCATAAGCCCTATCCAAAGTCAATTTGCACGTCGGTCAATAATCAGATATGTCATGGCATACCGGGTGCGAAGCAGTTGAAAAACGGCGATATTGTCAATCTGGATATTACCGTGATCAGTGACGGTTATCATGGCGATACCAGTCGCATGTTTTACATCGGCGAACCTTCCATCCAAGCCAGACGTTTATGCGAAGTGACCTACGAAGCGATGTGGCGCGGGATTGATGTTGTCAGACCCGGGAGTCATCTGGGTGATATTGGGCATGTCATACAGCGGCTTGCGGAAAGTGTCGGTTATAGTGTAGTCCGGGAGTTTTGTGGTCATGGCATCGGGCGGAAATTCCATGAAGACCCGCAGGTTCTGCATTACGGTAAGCCGGGTACGGGGCTGGAGCTCAAGCCGGGCATGACGTTTACGATTGAACCCATGATTAATGCGGGTAAGGCGGCGATACGGCATCTTCCCGATGGCTGGACAGTGACGACGAAAGATAATAGCCTGTCTGCGCAATGGGAACACACGGTGCTGGTGACAGATGACGGTTATGAAGTGCTGACCGTTTCCAGCGGTGCTCCGCTTAAACCGGTCTACCGTTTCTGAATTTAATACACAAACCATAATGATGATACGCAGTCACAATCGCAGCGCTTCTCAAATCCGGCCGATTCACATCACGAGACATTACACCAGGCATGCAGACGGTTCCGTACTGATTGCATACGGCGATACACAAGTCATTTGCACGGCGAATATCAGTGAAAACGTTCCTTCATTTCTCAAAGGGAAAAATCAGGGATGGCTCACGGCTGAATACGGTATGTTGCCCGGTTCGACAAATGAACGTATGCAGCGTGAAGCCGTGCGTGGCAAACAGTCCGGCCGGACCATGGAAATCCAGCGTCTGATTGGCCGTTCGTTACGTGCTATTGTTGATTTATCCGGACTGGGTGAACGCACCATACAAATTGATTGCGATGTCATTCAGGCCGATGGCGGTACGCGAACGGCAAGTATCACCGGCGCATTTGTCGCCTTGCACGACGCCGTGGAAAAATTGCTCCGCCAGAAAAGCATTGAAACGACACCGATACATGATCATGTGGCTGCGGTGTCAGTGGGTATTTGTCAGGGTATTCCCGTCCTTGATCTCGACTACCAGGAAGATTCTTCCTGTGACACCGATATGAATATCATCATGACAGGCCGTAACGGGATCGTAGAGATTCAGGGCACGGCGGAAGGCGTTGCATTTAGTCGCGAGGAATTAAACCAGATGCTGGATCTGGCTGAAAAAGGTATTCAGGAATTGATAACGATTCAAAAAACAACACTGGGAATCGCCTGACGGTATGACAGCTTTGAAAAAACTGGTGATTGCCAGCGGGAATAAAGGCAAACTGCGGGAAATCGGAACGCTGTTCGCAGCATTGGAAATTGAAGTCATACCGCAATCGGAATTTAATCTGTCCGAGATTGAAGAACCGCATGCGACATTTGTCGAGAATGCCTTGAGCAAGGCGCGGCATGTCAGTGACCACACCGGCCTGCCCGCGCTGGCGGATGATTCGGGGATCTGTGTTAATGCCCTGAAAGGCGCACCGGGCGTGTTTTCAGCTCGTTATGCAGGTGAGCTTAAATCCGATCAGCGGAATAATCTGAAACTGGTGGAAGCGCTGAAAACATCAGCGGATCGCAGCGCATATTACTACTGCGTTATTGTTTTACTGCGGCATGCTGAAGATCCGCAACCCCTGATTGCGGACGGGGTATGGCACGGTGAGATTATTCCCGAGCCGCGCGGCAGCGGGGGATTCGGATATGATCCTTATTTTCTGCTGCCCGGACTCGGCAAGACAGCTGCGGAACTCGATATGGATACCAAAAATACCATCAGTCACCGTGGCAAGGCTCTGGCAAAATTGATTGAAGCTTTGCGTGCCTGAAAATGCGCCATTGCCGCATGTAGGCAAAATTATCGCCGGAAAAGTGTGATTGAATTTTTATTGGGCTGATTGATGCATATTCATATTCTGGGTATTTGTGGCACTTTCATGGGAGGAATCGCAGCGCTTGCGCAAGAAGCGGGGCATCGGGTGACAGGCTGCGATCAGAATGTTTATCCGCCGATGAGCACACAGCTGGAGTCGCAGGGTATCGAATTGATTTCAGGGTTTTCTGCGGATCAGGTCAAACTGAGGCCGGATATTTTCGTGATTGGTAATGTGGTTACACGCGGTAATCCCTTAATGGAGGCCATACTGAACCAGAATTTGCCCTATATTTCAGGGCCGCAATGGTTATCGGAGAATATATTAAGAAACCGGTGGGTGCTGGCGGTTGCCGGAACGCATGGAAAAACGACGACCAGTTCTATGCTGGCATGGATTCTGGAATACGCGGGCTTGCATCCGGGGTTCCTGATTGGCGGTATTCCACAAAATTTTGATACTTCAGCACGCACCGGTTTCAATCCGTTATTGCATAAACGAGAGATTTCGCCATTCTTCGTCATTGAAGCGGATGAATATGACACGGCTTTTTTCGACAAGCGCTCAAAATTGATTCATTACCGGCCCAGGGTCGCGGTCCTGAACAATCTTGAATTTGATCATGCGGATATTTTTCAGGATCTTGCGGCGATTCAGCGGCAATTCCACCATTTTGTGCGTATTATCCCCAGTGCAGGCCTGGTAGTCACTAATGGTACGGACGATCATCTGAAACACGTTCTGGAACAAGGCTGCTGGACGCCTGTGGAAAAATTCGGTGTCAGTGACGGCTGGCATGTGAAGCCACAGGAAAATGCCGCTGTTGAAATATGTTATCAGCATCAATCGCAAGGACGGCTACAGTGGGCGCTGCTTGGTGAGCATAATCGAATGAATGCTTTAGCGGCAATTGCTGCTGCGCGGTATGCGGGTGTTTCGGTCAGTAGCGCCATAGCAGCGCTGTCGAGCTTCAGAAACGTTAAACGCCGTATGGAAATACGAGGAGCAGTTAATGGCGTTACGGTTTACGATGATTTTGCGCATCATCCCACAGCGATTCAGACAACGATTAGCGGATTGCGCGAGCATGTCGGCCCGTCGCGCATTATTGCCGTACTTGAACCGCGTTCAAACACGATGAAGATGGGGGTGTGGAAAGACAAACTTGCAGGTAGTCTGGCGCAGGCTGACGCCGTTTTTTGCTATAGCCGCGATGCCGGCTGGGTTGAAGGTGCGCTTGCTGGGCTTGGTGATATCGCGAAATGTTATGCGGATCTGACTGGATTAATCGCAGCTATTGCAGCAATTACGGCTCCAGGTGACCATGTTTTGATTATGAGTAACGGCGGCTTTGGCGGCATTCACGAAAACCTGATCGATGCGCTGTCTGCTTTCAAACGTTGAAATAGCGTTGAAACAAAACGCTTGATCGGCGTTCCGTTATTCTCCTTCGAATTCACACAGGGAGAATACCTTACATCCCATTTTTTCCAACCGTGCGCGTCCGCCGATGTCCGGAAGGTCAATCACAAAACAGCACTCATGAATTTCTCCGCCCATGTCCCGTATCAGTCGGACAGCCGCTTCTGCGGTACCACCTGTGGCGATAAGATCGTCGATTAATAATACGCGGTCGCCTGGTTGTATGGCGTCGACGTGAATTTCTATCCGATCGCTGCCATACTCAAGTTGGTAATCACGGCCAATGGTTTGAGCTGGTAATTTGTTTTTTTTGCGGATCGGAACAAACCCTGTCTGGAGTTCATAAGCGACCGGTGCGCCAATAATGAAGCCGCGGGATTCAATGCCGACAATTTTGTTGATTGAATGCGGTGCATAGCGTCTTGCGATTTCCTGAACCGTCGTGCGTAAACCAATCGGGTCTTTTAACAGTGTCGTGATATCACGGAACATGACCCCCTGGTGAGGATAATGTGGAACTGTTCGAATACGGGATTTAATAGGCATTGGTAGTTATTCAGTGATTTAAGAGAAGAACGATGATATAACACGAGATTACAAACGAAAAAAAACGGCCCCAACATGTGTTGGGGCCGTTACTGGATTATGTCACTTCAGTAATATATTGGATATATTTTAGTGATCCATTGCTGCACTGGCATCGAAGCTGTCAGGCGCTTTGACTTGAGTCATCACGTCATCATTCCACTTGCCTTCAACATTCATGTGCAAAGCTGCGCCCAACAGTACGGCTTCAATCAGATTGTGACTGAGGTAGACATACAAGCCTGGTTGAACGAATTCATAGGCTGCCGCGACTGCCGCACCTGCCGGTACAAACCAGGTTTCCAGTCCTGTCTGCGGAGTGTCATGGAATGAGCCCATCCAGTACAGATCAGCGTGACCGCCAATCAAATGCGGATAGGAAGGACGATTAGCCTGCAAATGGATAAACAATACTTTTTCGCCCACTTTTGCTGATAATGCGTTGTCACCTGTGATTGCGCCAACGGCACCGTTGAACACAACGTGTGTTGGAATCAGGCCTTTAGCCGCTTCGAGCATTTCATGCATACCGGCAGCTGGTGAAGCGTATTCCTTGTAGTTGCCTTTGTCGTCTTTCGGCAGATAGAAATCTTGCTCGCCGATAAAGAATGCGCGGTCATAGCGGTAAGGCTTGCCTTGCGCATCTTTCAGGCCATCACGTGGCAGAACCATGACTGCACCGCTCATACCTGAAATAACATGGAAAGGAATCATCGTTCCGCCTGGCGCACAATGGTAAACGAATACACCTGGCTTAACTGCTTTCCAGCGTAAAACAACTTCTTCACCCGGTTGAACCAGTGTCAGGCCAGCACCACCTAATGCACCTGTTGCAGCATGAAAGTCCACATTGTGGGCTAACGTACTTTCTTTTGGATTAACCAGTGTCAGTTCAACATAATCGCCTTCATGTACAACGATCAATGGCGCTGGAACAGAGCCATTGAAGGTCAACGCCCAGACTTTTGCGCCCGGAGCGACTTCGACTAATTTTTCAATGGTCTCCAAACGCACTTCTACGATTCTTGGTCCGCCTTTAACAGCCTGATCGTGTTTGGGAACTGCTGGTGGAGCCACCATCTCTTGTTTGATACGTGGTAATTTTGAGACGTCTGTTGCAGCTACAGCAGCTTGCGTAGCGGCAAAACATAACAATCCCAGTCCAACAACTGCGTGAACAGCTTTAATCATATCTCCCTCCGTAAATGATAAACATTGCGTTTACTTATATTCTAAATAAATGTACGCCTTCTTATCTGTCACTGTATCCAGTTTCAGAAACAGGTTTGCCTTTGAAACGGACACAATAACATCTGCCCTTTTTCAAAGAGCAAAGGGCGGAACGCGAACTATACACTTTCAGAGCAGAGCTGTCCATGTTTGAACACTGAATAAATCAGAAAAAACCCTTAAAAAATCACCTCCTAGCAGTAGGGTTTTGGAATCGGGCAGGATGTTTTTTTATGGTGTAAGCAAATCTTATTTGTTTAACTTAAAGAGAATTAATGCCGCCGATCGTGTATTAGATTTCTGGTTTGCGTGCTGCCGGGATACAAATCCAAAATCCCACGTATCGTGTATCACCTATACAAACTATACGAATCCATAAAACCGGATTATAGGATCGGCTCTGACATAGCGTGATTGCCGCATTCCCGCAAATACATTTATTCCGCTTGGTGCTATACTAGCCGCGGTTGATTTTTTTGCGACATATCCTATCTATCCTGATAAATTTCTTTTAGAAAGCCGTGTAATGCCCCTACCGCATCTGACAGGCCTGCATGGGCCAATCCTTGAGCTGGAAAATCGTATCAATACTTTAAAACCACAGATCGAGCACTGGTTTCGCGGTAAGTGGCGGGAGAATACCGTGCCGTTTTATTGCTCGGTTGATTTGCGCAACAGCGGCTTCAAACTGGCGCCTGTTGATACCAATCTTTTCCCGGGTGGATTTAATAATCTGAATCTGGAATTTATTCCGCTCTGTGTACAGGCTGTCATGACCGCAGTGGAAAAAATCTGCCCGAATGCGCACAGTATTCTTTTGATTCCGGAGAATCACACACGGAATCTGTTTTATCTGCAGAATATCGCTGCGATTCAGACTATCATGCAGCATGCCGGGCTGAATGTGCGTATCGGTTCCCTGCTGCCCGAGATCAAAACAGCGACTGTTTTTAGCTTACCGGACGGTCAGTCCGTTACGTTGGAGCCAGTAATCCGGGAAAATAATCGGCTGAGCGTGGAGCATTTCGATCCATGCGCCGTATTGCTGAATAACGATTTATCGAACGGTATTCCACCCATGCTGCAGAATCTGGATCAAACCGTCATTCCGCCATTACACGCAGGTTGGACAACACGCAGAAAATCAGCGCATTTCAAAGCCTATGATGCGGTGGCGGATGAGTTTGCACACCTGATCGACATTGATCCCTGGCTGATCAATCCTCATTTCACGGCATGCGGCAAAATCGATTTTCACGAGAAAAAAGGTGAAGACTGCGTCGCCAGTTCGACGAATAAGATACTCGCGTTAATCCGTGAGAAATACCGGCAGTACGGCGTTAAAGAAGATCCTTTCGTCATTGTTAAAGCCGATTCCGGCACCTACGGCATGGGCATCATGACCGTTAAGGACGGTTCCGAAGTGTATCAACTGAACCGCAAGCAGCGGAACAAAATGGCTGTCGTCAAGGAAGGTTTATCGGTGACCAATGTGCTGGTGCAGGAAGGGGTTTATACTTTTGAGAATATCAATCAGGCGGTTGCCGAACCGGTTATTTACATGATTGATCATTTTGTCGTCGGTGGGTTTTATCGCGTGCATACCGGACGCGGGAAGGATGAAAATCTGAATGCGCCCGGTATGCATTTTGTGTCACTGTCATTTGATTCCGACTGTTTAATGCCTAATTGCATCAACCCGCAAAGCCTGACGCCCAGCCGTTTTTATGCCTACGGTGTTGTCGCAAGGCTGGCCTTATTGGCTGCCGCCCGGGAATTGCAGCAGCCGGTATATTGATTCGTCGTGTACATTTCGCTTAGGCTGTCATCATGAAACTGGCTTTTATTATCGACCGGCTTGAAGGCATTAAAATCAGCAAGGATTCCAGTTATGCCATGATGCGCGAAGCGGCCCTGCGCCATCATCAGATTTATGTGCTGAATCAGGAAGATGTGATCTGGCGCGACAATGCCGTGATCAGTTTTGCCAAGGCCTTGACGATGGATGAAAAGGTGACGCAGGCAGGCCATTGGTATCATTCAGGCGAAACGCTGGCCCTGCCGCTGCAGGCATTTGACGCCGTGCTGATGCGCAAGGATCCGCCATTCAACATGGAATATATCTACAGCACTTATCTGCTGGAGCTGGCGGAAAAACAGGGTGCGCGCATCATCAACAGTCCGCGCGGCATCCGGGATTTTAACGAGAAACTGGCGATCACAAAATTTCCGCAGTTTATTCCGCCAACCCTCGTCACCCGTAAGGAAGCACTGATTCTTGAATTTCTGCAACAACATCAGGATATTATTTTGAAACCGCTCGACAGTATGGGTGGAGCCAGCATTTTTCGCGTCCATGCGGCTGATCATAATATCAATGTCATTGTCGAAACAATGACGCACTACGGTATGCGCACGATTATGGCACAACGTTATATCCCGGAGATTACCCAAGGGGACAAGCGGATATTGATGATCGCAGGGAAACCGGCGCCTTATGCGCTTGCACGCATACCGAAATCTGGCGAGACGCGCGGCAATCTAAATACGGGAGGAACCGGCGTGGCTCAACCGTTGTCATTGCGGGACAAAACAATTGCCGAAACCCTGGGGCCGGAATTAAATCGACAGGGATTGATGCTGGTCGGTCTGGATGTCATCGGTGACTGTCTGACCGAGATCAATGTCACCAGTCCGACCGGAATGCAGGAAATTCATCGGCAGACTGGTTTTAACGCGGCGGCGGCGATGATCGATGCGATTGAGGAAATGGTGAGCGGAAGTACCTGTCAGTAGATAAATAGAATTTACCGGGCTAATTGACAATGACATTAAACTATTTTGATCATAACGCCACCACACGGGTGGATGATGCCGTGATGGCGGCAATGTTGCCTTATTTTCAACAGGAATTTGGCAATGCATCGAGCCGTCATGCGTATGGCACGGTCGCCCGGCGGGCGATTGACAAGGCGCGAGAACAAGTCGCCGCCGCAGTCGGTGTGCAGCCGGTGCAGGTGATTTTTACCAGCGGCGGTTCGGAGGCGAATAATCTGTTTATCCGCGGTGCGGCTGACAATTTGAAAGCCGGACATATCATGATCAGTGCGATTGAGCATCCCTGTATTTTGAAGCCTGTACAGGCATTGGCGCGGCGAACCGCAGAGCGATGGACAGTCCAGCATCTGCCAGTTAATCAAAACGGGCAAGTGGATGTTGCTGCAGCCCGGAATGCGATGGCGGCGCAGAAGCCCGTGTTAGTTTCGGTGATGCTGGCGAATAACGAAACCGGCGTGATACAGGATGTCGCGGCGGTCGCTGACCTTGCGCGCGCGCATGGCGCTTATGTACATACCGATGCGGTACAGGGATTGGGTAAAATTCCGGTCGATTTTGCGTCGCTCAATGTTCATGCCTTGACATTGTCCGCACACAAGATTTATGGTCCGAAAGGCGCGGCAGCGCTCATTATCGATAAGCATCTGTTGTTGAAACCGCTGATTTACGGTGGCGGCCATGAAAGCGGTCTGCGATCCGGTACCGAAAACGTGGCGGTGATTGTCGGTCTGGGTGTGGCCTGCGAATTGGCGGCGGCACGTATCGCGGTGACGGCACAGCATGTTGCGCAGCTCAGGGATCGTCTGGAGCAGGGGCTGGTTGCAATGGGTGCGGTGATTTTTGGCGCGGATGCTGCGCGGATACCGAATACCTGTTATTTCGCAATTCCGGATGTGGAAGGCGATACGCTGGTGGTCAAGCTGGATAAGGCAGGTTTTGCCGTCGCCAGCGGTGCGGCGTGTTCGAGTGTCAATCCGGGGCAAAGCCATGTGCTCGAAGCGATGCAGGTTGATCCGCTGCTGGCGCGCTGTGCCGTGCGAGTCAGTTTCGGGTACAGTAATACTTCGGCACAGGTCGATGAATTTCTACAGGCGACACAAAAAATTGTCACATCGTTGAGAGCCATAAGCAGTCTTTCCTTCTGATCTGCTCCAAGTTAATGATCAATTAACACGAATCACTACAGGTATTCGGGGTAAAATCGTCCGTTTTCCGACTCATCTAAACCTAACGAACTCGTGAATGCTGTCAAAGCCATTATTCTGAGCGCCGGTCAGGGACGGCGCCTGCTGCCGTTGACTGAAAACCTGCCCAAATGCCTGCTGCCTGTCGCCGGCAAACCTGTATTGGCCTGGCAGATTGACGCGCTGTTTGCCGCCGGTATCGGTGAAATTATTATCGTGGCCGGTTTTCAGGTCGGCCAGATTGAAGCATTGTTGCAAGCGCGCTATGCAGCACAATCCAACATCAGAATCGTGTTCAATCCATTTTATGAAGTGGCGGACAATCTGGCCAGCTGCTGGCTGGCGCGTGACGCCATGGCGGGGGATTTTCTGCTGCTGAACGGCGATACCGTGATTGAGCCCGCATTGGTGGCGCAGGTATTGAATTCGCCGTCAGCCCCGATTACACTGAGCGTGGATTTCAAGGAAAGTTATGATGCCGATGATATGAAAGTGCAGCTCGGTGCGGATAGATGGGTCAAACAGGTCAGTAAGATCGTGCCACCCCATGAGATTGATGCTGAATCGATTGGTCTGGTTTATTTTCGCGATCAGGGGCCGCGTTACTTCCGCCAGGCGATCGAAAGCGCACTGCGGCATCCGGCCGAACTGAAATCCTGGTATTTATCCATTATTGACAAACTTGCCGGCCAGCATCGGGTAAATTCATGCTCCATCAAAGGATTTCGCTGGTGCGAGATTGATTTTATAGAAGATCTGGCCAGAGCGGGCATGCTTTTCACCAAGTAGCTGCAAGGAGCAAGAATGAATGCACCTGTACTCAACGACACCATGCGCAAATTCGGCGCGCCACAGACGATTATTCACGTATTTCAGCACTGGAGCGTGTTGCTGCGCCCCGCGCAGGCAACGCTGGGGGCGCTGGTATTGGCTGCGCATGAACCGGCCAGGGCGTTTTCAGAACTCAGCGCAGCGAGCTTTGCCGAAATGCACACCGTCATCAACCAGATTGAATTTACGCTGGCTAGCGCATTTCAGTACGACAAAATCAATTATCTGATGCTGATGATGGTCGATCCGGATGTCCATTTTCATATCATGCCACGTTATGCGCAACCGAAGCTGTTTGCGGACAGGGAATTTGTCGATGCGGGATGGCCTGCCATGCCTCAATTGGGTCATGTCAATGAAACCGATGAGGAAATCAATCAACGGATTATCGCGCATATCAAAGCCTGCTGGTCATGAAAGAAGCTGAAGAGACAAAAACACCGCCTGAAGCGGTAGCGGAAAATCAAAATGCAACCCGGATGGAAATGATGCACGAAAAGGTCTTTCCGTTGCGTGAAGCACACAATCTGGTGAGTGACCTGATGACGCCGAATCCGTGGATTTACTGGACGGATTTTCTGTTTAGCAGTATGGTGGGCTGGGTCGCGTTTTTTACCGCATTGTTTTCGCCTGTGCATTCAGTGTGGCAGATCGGTGCCTACGGGGTTGCGGTACTGGCATTATATCGCGCCGCGATTTTTGTGCATGAACTCGCGCATCTGAAGAAAGGGACATTCAAGACATTCAGGATAGTATGGAATTGCATTTGCGGCATACCATTCATGATTCCGTCATTTACTTATGATGGCGTGCATAACGACCATCATCGGCGTGATGTTTACGGCACGCACCAGGACGGGGAATATGTGCCGTTTGCCACACGGAAGCCGATCGAAATGGTAGGATATGTTTTGCTGTCCTTCGCCATTCCAGTGCTGCTGCTGGCGCGGTTTCTGTTGCTCACGCCGTTGTCCTATCTTATTCCGCCTTTGCGTAAAATAGTCTGGGAGCGTGCTTCATCGCTGACGATTGATCCCGGCTACAAACGCGCTGCAAATGCCATTCGCAATGATCACAACTGGCGGCAACAGGAACTGGCAACATTTCTGTTCGCTTTTATCGTGGTATCGCTGATATTGCTGGATGTGATTCCGTTCGATGTGTTTGTGCTCTGGTATCTGGTGGCGACAATGGTGTTTATTCTGAATTCATTGCGTACACTGGCGGCGCATGCCTACCGCAATCCGGGCGAAAAACCCATGAGTCACGCCGAGCAGTATCTGGACTCGATCAATGTTCCCGGCAATCCGCTGATAACGCCGCTATGGGCGCCGGTTGGCCTGCGTTTTCACGCCACGCATCATCTGTTCATGAGTATGCCATACCATAATCTTGGCAAGGCGCAGCGCCGCCTGGTCAACGGACTGAGCGACAATACACTTTATCTGACCACGGTTCGCGCAGGATTATGGGATGCTTTGAAACGGATCTGGCGGGAATCTTCCCAGGCAGCCACAGTATCGAAAAAGGCGCATCGTAACCCATAATGGCACATTTTTCTTCAGGGGCTGCTGCAGGTGTGACGCGACTTGTTTTGTTGCGCCATGGTCAGAGCGTCTGGAATCGCGACAAAGTATTCACTGGCTGGAGTGATGTGGCGTTAAGTCCCAGGGGGAAACAGGAAGCGATGCATGCCGGTGATTTGTTGCGACTGGCCGGTTTCACTTTTGATTGTTGTTTTGTATCGACGTTGCAGCGTGCGACTGAGACGGCTAAAGTGGTACTGGCTGCAATGAAACTGAACGGACTGTCCATACGTTACAGTTGGCGTTTGAATGAACGGCATTATGGCGCGCTGGAAGGCATGGGGCGTTTGGCGGCTGTGCGGAAATTCGGTATCTGGCCTGTATTGCGCACACAAATACGCTATGATGGCGAACCGCCAAGGCTGGAAATAGAAGATACCCGTTTTCCCGGCAATCAACCCGGTTATGCAGCGATCGATAAAGCCGACTTGCCGCTGGGCGAAAGTCTGAAGCAAACCGCCCTGCGGCTGCAACCGTACTGGCAGAAGGTCATCAGACCGGAAGTGGCGCACGGCAGAAATGTACTGATCGTTTCGCATAAAAATGTACTGCGTACCTTGATGGGTCAACTTGATCAGTTGACGGAACAGCAGGTGATGAAATTGAAATTGGCAACCGGCAGGCCGCTGGTTTATGAACTCAATCGGGAATTGAAACCCGTGCGGCGCTATTATGCCGATAAAATGCCATAAGTTATTTTCGGGTTATGACACTGATCCACAGTTTTGCACCGATAGCCGACCCGCATGCTGAAATCCTGATATTGGGCAGCATGCCCGGACAGGCATCGCTTGCCGCAAATCAATATTACGCGCATCCGCAAAACGCATTCTGGCGCATCATCGGTGAATTGCTGGCATTCGATCCGGCAGTTGTATCTTACGCTGAAAAAACCAATGTCCTGAAGTCGGCGCGCATCGCATTGTGGGACGTGCTGCAATCATGCCGGCGTGCAGGCAGTCTGGATTCCAGCATAGAAACCGGATCGCAGCGCGTCAATGATTTTTCGGCATTCTTTGCAACCCACACACAAATCCGTCATGTATTTTTCAACGGCGCCAAGGCGGAAGCCTGTTTCAGGCGGTATGTGCTGAAAGAAAGCTGGGCGTCTGTACTACAAGGCGTACAATTGACGCGCTTGCCATCGACCAGCCCGGCCAATGCGACTTTGTCTTTTTCGTTAAAATGTGAAGAATGGCGATGGATGTTAGGATCGAAATTGACTTCGTCGAATTGTTGCAGTGACACGCTATCCGCCTGATGAAATGGGATGAATTGAAAAATTGGCCGGCTTATTGGGAACAATTGCGCACGGTATTGCTCGATCCCAAAGTCGATGAAGCATTGCTGGAGAAATCGCTGCAGGAGGCGCGTGAAAAAATGCCGGTGCCGGTGTTGTGGCTGATCGGCAAGACGCAGGCGGGCAAGACGTCGATTATTCGCGCGATGACCGGCAGTAAGGCGGCTGAAATCGGCAATGGCTTTCAACCCTGCACGCGGCAGTCACGTTTTTATGATTTTCCTGCGCAGATGCCGGTGGTGCGGTTTCTCGATACGCGCGGCCTTGGCGAAGTAGCCTACGATCCATCGGATGACATTCAATATTGCGAATCCAAAGCGCATTTGCTGATCGCCGTGATGAAAGTGGCGGATATCCGGCAGCAGGCGGTATTTGACGTGCTGCATACGGTACGTGAACGCCATCCGGAGTGGCCATTGTTAATCGTACAGACCGGCCTGCATGAATGCTATCCCCCGGATGGACGACATATTCAGCCTTGGCCGTATGATCAGATGCCGCTGCCGGCTACGGTACCGTCCGATCTGAAGCGTGCGCTGCTTGCGCAGCGTGAGGCCGTAGCGGATTTACCCGGCCATGCGCCGGTGCGCTGGATCGCGGTGGATCTGACAGTGCCGGAGGATGGTTACGATCCGCCGGATTATGGTCTCGAAGCATTATGGCACGCGATCGAGGCATTATCGTCGCTGGGGCTGGAAAATCTGCTAAGCAGCAATGCGCAGGTACAGGATCTGTTTGAGCGCACCGCGCATCAGCATATCGTCGGTTATGCCACAACTGCGGCAGGGCTTGGCGCTTTGCCGATGGTTGATCTCGTGTCGGTGACGGCGGTACAGGCGAAGTTGCTCCACAGTCTGGCGGTTTTATACGGCCAGTCCTGGGATAAACGGACGATTGCCGAATTTCTCGGCCTGCTGGGCGCAGGTGTGGCGACCGGTTATCTGACGCGCTGGATCGGGCGCACGGTGACCAAAGTTATCCCGTTTCTTGGGCAGACACTCGGCGCGTTATGGGGTGCAAGTGCCAGTGGTGCGACAACCTATGCACTGGGTAAAACTGCCGTGTATTTCTTTGTCCGACACCGGAATCATTTGAATGTGGATGCAGAAACCATCCGCCGTATCTATGCCGAAGAACTTGAGCGCGGCGCAGCGATTCTGAAAGACCGCTGGCGCGGCAAATCCTGATGAAACCATTGCCTTACGGTATCGATCCGTTCAGGTTGCTGGCTTTCCTTTTGCTGATCTTGCCGTTCCTGGCGCTGCTGGGCTTCGGTATGCTTTGGCTGTGGCAGAACGGTTTTCTGCTGCTCTGGGCATTGGCCATGCTGATCAGCAGCGGCATCGGTTATGGCTTGCAGCAATTGTTGATCAGACGGGATCGTAAGCTGCTCGCCGAAGCCGCAACAGTATCCAACCCGGAATGGCCGCTCAATGCGGATGCCGCATGGGTGCAGGTTCAGGCGCTGGCGGAAGCGTGTAATCCGGAAGAATGGCCGTTGGAGAAAGGCGACTGGGTTCTCGCTTTGGGGCAACGCACGATGGAAACGGTCGCGCGGCATTATCATCCCGATGTAGAGACACCGCTGTATGAACTGACCGTGCCGCATACCTTGCTGGTGATCGAACGCGCAAGCCGTGATTTGCGCCAGGATGTGATGGAAAATATTCCGTTCAGTAACCGTCTGACGATTGGCGATCTGTTTCGCATACAGCGTTGGAAAGATAAGGCGGAGCAGGTATTCGGTTTGTACCGGGCAGGCCGCGTGCTTGTCAGTCCTGTCGATGCACTGCTCGGCGAAGCCTGGCGTCAATTGCGCGAGCGCAGTTTTATACAGGCGCGCGATGAACTGCACCGGTGGTTTCTCAGAACCTATATCCGTAAGGTGGGCTATTACGCGATTGATCTTTACAGCGGCCGTCTGGTGTTGACCGATGATGAACCGGTAACGGCGCGCACGGCGCACACCAGTGCTGAGATGCGCGGTATGGACGCGGTACAGGATTCGGTTAAGGCGGAGGAGGAGCCGCTGCGTATTCTGGTGCTGGGACGGTCGAATGCGGGCAAATCAAGTCTGATCAATGCGCTGTTTGGCACATTGAAGTCCGTGGTCGATATTCTGCCTGACAGCACTGCAATGCTGAGGCCTTTTGTTTTATCGCGTGATGGATTGACGCAAGCGCTGATTTTCGATACTCCGGGATGTGACAGCGCGCATTTTGGCCGCAGGCAAATGTGCGATGCCGCAAAAGACGCCGATCTGATTTTATGGGTCAGTCCGGCTAACCGTCCCGACCGGCAATTCGAGCGTGAGTGTCTGGATGCCTTGCGTGATTTTCAGTTGAAGCAAGTCGGGCGCCGTCCGCCGCCATTGCTGGTGGCCGTCAGTCATATTGACCGCTTGCGTCCGGCGAGTGAATGGAATCCGCCGTATGATCTGATACATCCGCAAAGTATCAAAGCAGCTAACATCGCTGCTGCCGTGCAGGCTATCGCAGCCGATCTGGCGGTTCCGGTTGAACATGTGATTCCGGTTAATCTTATGGAAGGACGCATTTACAATGTCGATGATGCACTCTGGGCGGCTATTCTGAACCAGCAGGAGGAGGTGATCCGGTCGCGTCTGCTGCGCTGCATGGATGAAAAGAAGAAAGCCGAGAACTGGACGTTGCTGATGCGCCAGATGTTGAATGCAGGGCGTTTCCTGAAGGGTTTGCCGGATATGTTCGATAAGAAGCGCTAATGATTGTGATCATCAGATACGCTGTCCTGGTGTGCCTTGTCTTTTTCGGGCATTGTATCGGACGGTGAACTGGGGTTATCGTAGCGGATTTTATCCGGTGCGTTGGTTCCACCGGTGACTACGAATGTCATGGCTTCTTCCGTGCTCCAGTCGGTCATGACGATATTCTTGACAGGGACGATTTCGATATAACCCGAGGTCGGATTGGGTGCGGTGGGTACATAAACAGCCGCCAGTGCCTCACCGGTTTCAGGATCGTGCATGATTTTGGTGATGAAACCGAGCGCCTTCATCTCGGTGGACGGGAAACTGATCAGTACTACGCGTCCTCCGGTTACAGGCGGCTGGCTTAACGTATGCAGAAAACGCTTGGTAATGCCGTATATCGTCTGCACGAACGGCAATCGGGCCAGGATAACCTCATAGAGTTCAATTACTTTCTTGCCAATGACAAAAGACGCCAGTAGCCCGATACCGTACAGACTCGCGATGGTCAGCAGCGCGGCAACACCTTGCTGAAAGCTGGAATCGAGCAGCCAGGAGGCTATGGTATCCGAGTGCGGACGTACCGCGTGCGCCAAACCTCTCAGCATCGGTGCGCCCATCTGCGCCAGCATTTTCAACACGAATTCAAACACCAGCCAGGTTATCCATAATGGCGCCACTGTCAGTGCGCCGATCAGGACGTAACGGCCGATATGCGGTGAGCGTTCGGTTGGTTGCCTGTTGCCTGGTGTGTCGTTTGTGCCTGGTGATTTCATAATCAACGGTAAATTCTGTGATTGCACTGTTCAGGATAGTCCGATAGCGATCATCTTAGCAGATGAATGTGAAGAATATTTAATGCCAACCGGAAAAGAAAGTGGTATTTTCACAGACCATATGCCCGCAACTGACTGGTAAGCATGGTTTGTTCTTGGTAGAATCGCCACGCAAAGATGCTTTTATTTTTTACTGAAATTTTACTCACTTAACGGTGATGTGCTGAAACGAATTTCCGGTTTTTGACGATCCTGTATGATGCTGTCAGACAGGATTCCTAGGCAGCTGGTTGTATTAAATAGAATTTAATTTACTGTATTCGTGCATCTTTCTTTGGAATGCGCAAAAAAGAAAAAGGGGCCCTTATGTCACATAGTTCAACACAAATTAATAAACTTCTGAATAGTTTGGAAAAGCATCTTGCCGATGAGCACCCGGACAATCCAATACTGGCTAAGGCTGTGAAAAGTTTCCGGAAACTGGATTATGTCGGATACGGTATGGGTTTGATCGGCAGAGACGAGTCTTATGCAACATGTGTGACCTGGTGGCCTATGATCGCTGTTTTAGGTACTTTTTCAGCGGGAAAATCGACTTTTATCAATTCCCATTTGGGTATGAAGCTGCAGCGTACGGGTACGCAGGCCGTGGATGACAAATTCACCGTCATCTGTTACAGCCGCCATAACGAAGCCAAGACATTGCCGGGTGTTGCGCTGGACGCTGACCCGCGTTTTCCTTTTTTCCATATCAGTAAAAGTATCGAAGAAATTTCTGAAACGGGGCAAGAGCGTATTGATGCGTATCTGCAATTAAAAACCTGTCCTTCTGAAAATATACGCGGCAAGATCATGATTGATTCTCCGGGTTTTGATGCAGACAGCCAGCGTGCATCGACATTGCGCCTGACCCAGCATATTATCAATCTGTCTGATCTTGTTCTGGTATTTTTCGACGCGCGCCACCCGGAACCGAAAGCGATGCAGGATACATTGGCGTATCTGGTTTCGGCCAGCGTTAACCGTGCCGATGCGAATAAATTCCTGTACATTTTGAATCAGATCGATGTGACCGCACAGGAAGATAATCCCGAAGAAGTGGTTTCCGCTTGGCAGCGTTCGCTTGCAGAAGTCGGATTGATTGCGGGCCGTTTTTATCGCATCTATAACTCCGAAGCGGCAGTACCCATCAATGATGCCAGAATCAGAGAGCGCTTTGAGAAGAAGCGCGATGAGGACATGGCGGATATTCTCAAACGCATGCAGCAGATCGAGGTCGAACGCGCTTATCGTATCGTCGGTAAACTGGAACAGACGGCAAAAGCCGTTAAAAACCAGGTGGTCGATAAACTGACTGATATGCTCAGTGAATGGAAAAGCAAAGTGATCATGTTTGACGGCATTTTGCTGGTGGTACTGGCGGCATTGGGCGGGGCGGGACTTTATTACACGGAATCCTGGGATTTGCTGAATATGTTTGTTCCGGGACATGAATCATTTTCACTGGTTGCTGTGATGGCCGTGCTGAGTGTCTTAGGCTATCTGCATTTTACGGTGCGTAAAGTGGTAGCGAACGGGATCAAGAAAAAGCTGACCCGGGAAATGGAGTACGATCATGAAGCCTGCAAACAATACACCCAGGCTTTCACTAAAAGCACGCTGCCTTATCGGAGCATGCTTTTCAAGAAACCTGCGGGATGGAACGAAGTCACTGAAAGAACAATTGACGACATTGTGGATGAGGCCAATGACTACATCCAGGAATTGAACGACCAATTTACCAATCCATCGGGTAATGATGGAGAAAATGTGCAGATTTAGTTTGTGTTTGCAGCATCGCTTTAATTGAGAAATGCCGATGTAACCGCATTTAGCGATTTTAGCAACGTCAACAACACCGGAAGAGCAGGCCGGATTCGATGAATCAATCACTGATAACGAATCCGGCCTGTTCTTTTTTATGGGCGTGCCGTTTTTCTATCCTGCTTTTTAACAACATTAACGGATAGCCAGGCTATAAACCGTATCAACAGACCTGGCACAGGTATGAATGCGTTGCCGTTGATGACAATCCTCCTGTGAAGCTGATCAGATTATCGCAGTCCTGCAATTTTCCGCGTGATCAGTTTTGGACAAGGACGCTATTAAAGAGTAAAATCCCGCTTTTTTAGATTTCAAATACTAGGTTTAATTGGAGAAGCTTATGTCAGTTACAACTGAGCAAAAAGCACAAGTTGTGCGTGATTTTCAGCGGAGCAACGGTGATACCGGTTCCCCTGAGGTACAAGTTGCACTTTTAACGGCTCGAATCAATGATCTGATTGATCATTTCAAGGCGCATGTCAAGGATCATCACTCACGTCGCGGTCTGCTGCGTATGGTCGGTCGCCGCCGCAAATTGCTGGATTATCTGAAACGCAGTAACGAGGATGCTTACAAAACATTGATCGACCGTCTCAGTTTGCGTAAATAATTACACGCGGTTTTTCTGATGCGTGGATATTCAGTATGTTGTAATTAATATAGACGGGTGCGACTGAATAGGCGTCTATATTTGAGAAAAAGGATGATTAATTGAAACCTATCAAGAAGAGTATTACCTACGGGCGGCATCAACTGACTCTGGAAACAGGAGAAATCGCGAGACAGGCGCACGGTGCAGTGATGGTTACTATGGACGATACCGTCGTACTGGTTACTGTTGTTGGCGCCAGGAATGTGATGCCGGGGCAGGATTTTTTTCCATTGACGGTTGATTATCAGGAAAAATTTTACGCTGCCGGCAGAATACCGGGTAGTTTCTTTAAACGGGAAGGGCGCCCCAGCGAGAAAGAAACGCTGACTTCACGCCTTATCGATCGTCCGATTCGCCCACTCTTTCCCGAAGGTTTCTATAATGAAGTGCAGGTTGTGGCTACCGTGTTGTCCTCAAATGAGGAGATTGATCCTGATATTCCGGCGATCATCGGTGCTTCGGCCGCTCTGGTGCTTTCCGGTATTCCTTTCGACGGCCCGGTAGGCGCGGCGCGCGTGGGGTACATTGACAACGCGTATGTCTTGAATCCAACCACCACCGAACTTAAGGAAACGCAACTGAATCTTGTCGTCGCGGGCACTCAGCAGGCGGTATTGATGGTTGAGTCTGAAGCGAGTGAGTTAACAGAAGAAGTCATGCTGGGCGCGGTCGTATACGGACATGAACAAATGCAGGCGGTTATCAATGCCATTAATGAACTGGCGGACGAGGCCGGCGTAACGGCATGGGAGTGGACGCCGCCTGAAAAGAATGCCGCACTGGATGAGAAAGTTGCCCAACTGGCTGAAGCTGATTTACGTCAGGCATTTAAAATCAAGCAAAAACAACCGCGAACTGAAGCGATCGCGGCAGCCAGGCAGAAAACCATCGAGGCACTGGGTGTCGGTACTGAAGACGGGCCGGAATCAAGCGCTTTCGAAGAAGCTTTTTTTGCACTGGAGTCCAGAATTGTGCGCAATCAGATTCTTGACGGCGAACCGCGTATTGATGGTCGCGGAACACGGACAGTGAGACCCATCACCATTCGCAACGGTGTTTTACCCCGTACCCATGGTTCGGCGCTTTTTACGCGGGGAGAGACGCAGGCGCTGGCTGTGGCGACTTTAGGCACCACGCGCGATGAACAGAGAATTGATTCATTGCAAGGCGACTATTCCGAGCGCTTCATGCTGCACTATAACATGCCGCCTTATGCCACTGGAGAAACCGGCAGGGTGGGCACGCCCAAGCGGCGTGAGATAGGCCATGGACGCCTTGCCAAGCGCGCACTGATTGCTGTATTGCCGTCGCAGGAGGAATTCGGGTATTCATTACGGGTGGTTTCCGAAATCACCGAATCAAACGGATCCAGTTCCATGGCTTCTGTTTGCGGCGGGTGTCTGGCGTTGATGGATGCCGGCGTACCGCTGAAATCCCATGTTGCCGGCATAGCCATGGGGCTGATTAAGGAAGGTAACCGTTTTGCGGTGTTAACCGATATTCTTGGCGACGAAGATCACCTCGGCGATATGGACTTTAAAGTCGCCGGCACTGATAAAGGTATAACCGCGCTGCAAATGGATATCAAGATACAAGGTATTACCAAGGAAATCATGCATGCCGCGCTTTTACAGGCGCGTGAAGGCCGTCTGCATATTCTGGATATCATGAAAGAAACCATGCCGGTTAATCGTGAAAGTATCTCGGTGCATGCGCCACGTATCATTAAAATCAAAATCAATCCCGAAAAAATACGTGATGTTATCGGTAAAGGCGGCGCCGTAATCCGTGCATTAACCGAAGAAACCGGAACGACCATTGATATCACCGATGATGGCCAGGTCACGATAGCCTGCGTTAATGCCGAAAATGGCGAACTTGCCCGGAAACGCATTGAAGACCTGACCGCTGAAGTCGAAGTAGGCAGGATTTATGACGGCACAGTGCTGAAGTTACTGGATTTTGGCGCTATTGTCAGCGTGCTGCCCGGCAAGGATGGGTTGCTGCACATATCGCAGATCGCAAAGGAACGCGTTAACAATGTCGCCGATCATCTGAGCGAAGGACAGACTGTCCGTGTCAAAGTCCTTGAAGCGGATGACAAAGGCCGGTTGCGTTTAAGTATGAAAGCGGTATTGGCTGATGAAGACAGCGATGCGGCTGAAGCGTCCGAAGCAGTATCTGAAACAGCATCCGATATTCCGGGTGATCAACAATAGATAGCGCGCGAGCCGCGCTTTATCTCCCTTATAAATATTGCTGCGGAAAAAGGGTATTCTCTTTTTCCGCAGCAAGACATCTGGTAGTAATCTGGTCGTATTGAGTCAGTTTTATCGATTCCTCTGTTTCTTCCTGCGGGGCTTTTGAATTTGAGTTAATTGTGCTGTTGCCCGATATGCTTGAAAAAGACCGGGTACAGCAGCGAGCCGTATTTGCGGGAAAAGCGGTATTCGTTTTTTCTGTATGCAACTATGGCACAACCAGATAATTCTGATTATAATGTGAGGATGGCATACTCATTG
>CAYXFV010000039.1:0-26750 GCA_964464365.1 uncultured Nitrosomonas sp.
AAGATCAATTGTTTAGCCGAAGATTGAGGGCTTATCCCGAACTCAGGTTATTTAACTGCCGGAACTTGAGAAGCTTTGAGAATTATCCGCAGCGGCGAGGGGCGCATACGTGCTTGCCGTACCGGATGATGATGCTCCGATTCATCACGGCAAAAACTGTTTGATTGGGTCGGAACAGCAACGCTATAACGACCAGCGTATACCGACTGCAAAGATTTTAAAGGTTTTTTTAAGGAATTTTCTTAACGGATTTTATAATATCGCCAAATCATGGCGCAATGTGCCGAGTGGTGAATGGAATATCCCCGATAATCGGCAGTTTAAAGATCCACGGGTTTGGAGAAATGCCAAACGTAAGCCCAAGCAGATTAAATTCTATGCCTTCAACGCGGCTGATCACAAAACCCAGGAGTCCGAAAAGTGAAAACTGGAATCCGCTGCCACTCGGCGGCTTAGCAATCAGACGGTAACCCAGATAATCTTTGCCGATCGCCGTCGATGGCAAATTCAGTTCCAGTTCGGGGACAACGCGTGAAACCCAGGCAGTAAATGTGTTGGAGTTAGGGCCGGGCCACAGGGTGTAGTTTCTCGAATAGGGATATTCCTGTGCAGCCTGATCAATACGCGCAATCAATCCGTCCGCATCTTTCCCACGTTTGTCCGCCAGAATGACGGGCATACTGCCATACCAGTATCTATCCGGAACCTGATCATATATCGCCAGTACAGGCAGCCTGCTGCGCTGACGCCAGCCGAGTACTTCATAAATGGTATAGGTTTGCGCATTGGCCGGCTTTACGGCAATCCAGGTGTGGATACCAAAATAACCGCGCCAGCCGAAAGCACGAGCGCCGTACACCTGCACGACAGCTTCAGACACCAGAGCTGGGTCAGGTGCGATACCGGCAGAAATTCGGCTTGCCGTTCGCCATTTTCCCTGAACCTCATCGGGAGAAACGATGAACAGCGTAAAACAGGACACAAGGCCCAGAAACAGTGTGCGCCGAAAATACACTATGCGCATTATTCCAAAAACGGGGAATCATGATCACTACGCATGCTACTCTTATTCGGATAAAGCAATCATGGCATGCCGGTGAACAAACTCCGGTTGATACGGATGCGTAGTCCTGGCGTATTGGGCTTGTATCTTTTTGACGTAGTTTCTGGTTTCCGCATAGGGCGGGATACCTTTATGCCGCTCCACTGCACCTTCTCCGGCATTGTATGCTGCGACGGCAAGCGTGACATCGCCCTTAAAAAAAGCAAGCAGCCAGCGCAGATAGGCCATGCCACCTTTGATATTTTCTACTGCATCAAATGTATTTTTGACATGGAAACGTTCGGCGGTCTCCGGTATTAACTGCATGAGTCCCTGCGCATTCTTGTGAGACACTGCCTGTGCATTAAATGCAGATTCGACTGTAATAATCGCCATAACCAGTGCCGGATCGAGACTATACTGCGGAGCAAGTTCCTGTACGATATCAAAATAAGGTCTGCCGGAATAATCGATGTAATCGATGTCTTCACTTTCCACGACTGACGGTATCATGCAATCAGGCAGCATCGGCTCAGCCGACAGATTCAGATAACGCATCATCCTGTAGGCATGTTCATGCCCCTGTTCCGCAGCCATGCTGAATAATTGTGCGGCAATACCGTCATTTCGCGGGATGCCTCTGGCATTGGCATACATCCAGCCTAAGGCATACAATGCGTCACGGTCACCCAGGCTGATCGCTTCACAATAAAGTTCTATGGCTTTATTATAATCTTTGGGTAAACCCTCGCCGTGTTCGTGTTGCTTTGCCGTTGCCACGAGTATTTTTGCTTTATCCGCAGCATGCTGTAATTCCTGCGTGTCTGAATTTTGAAAAAGGGTTGCAGCGAATGCTGCACCGTTAAGCCATAAACAGCCAACCCATAGCAATGATTGTATTAATTTTTTTATATGCATATTGAACCTGTTCACCTGTGTCAATGCAGTGTGCGGTGTAATTCTATAACGTTTTCTAAAAAAGAATCGTGCTAAAAAATAATAAAGCAAAATTTATGCCTGAATAAAAACGAACTTTCATTCATAGTGTTGTAATCTCGAATAACAGAGATGATAAAACTGTGTAAAGAATTTCGACAGTTAAACAGGTTATCGATGAAGTACAGTACGATAGCTATGGTATTACTGAATATGGCAAGGCATATGCCTTGATTGGCGGGGAAAGACCTGGCTTTTCGATCTTGACGGAATACAGGTTTCATCAAATAATCAGCAAAATACAGACTGTAGCGGTCGCAGCTTCAGTCCGGGTATTTTTTCTGCGAATTGATTGGAGTAACCTAATGCCGCGCTGGCAAGTGATTTTGTTTAAATATTCGATACTTGGTCTTATCGGATTAAGTTATTCTGCTTCCGTTCTGGCAACAACGGGGATTCTGCCTGAAGGTTACAGAAAAAAAATAGATATCGCGGTAATACGTAATGCGGTCGACAGACCCGCACTGTTAGCGACCACAACCTGGATAAGGCAACTGGCCGAAAGTACGAACGATCCGGCCGTCATTGCGGAATTGGCGCGCCTCGAATGCGCCAACGCAGATGTTGAAAGTAAGAAAAGCAAACGGACAGCGCTCTACAGCCGCTGTATCGAAACAGCGGACAAAGCACTTGCGGGCAACGCCGACGAAGTTGTGGCGCTTTACTGGAAAGCAGTCGCCACGGGAAAACTGAGTGAGGAAAGGGGTATTCTAAACTCCCTGAAAATGACCCGTCCTATGGAAAAACTGTTTCTGCGCGTCATCGCACTGAACGAGCATTACGACAACGCGGGCAGCCATAAAGCGCTTGGTCGCATGTATTTTAGATTACCCCATTTTCCGATCAGTTTTGGCAGCAAGGAAAAGGCCGTGTTTCATCTCAAACGCGCCTTGGAGCTCTATCCTCATGACATCATCGCACGGGCTTTTTACGCCGAAGCGCTTTACGATATGGGGGAAAAACAAGAGGCGCTGCAACTGGCTGAAGCGATTCTGGCCACGCCAATCGAAGCTGAAAATAGTTTCAGATATAAACGATTTATCGAAATTGCATGTAATATCGTCAATAAAAACAAATAAGAACATCCTGAGAAACTTGTTGTACAACCGTATTGCGCATTCAGCACGGTTTTTCGAGACACGCATGAATTGTATTGCGTAGCGCTCAAATCCGGGAAATGATTCATCCGCAGTCCCGAATGACGAAATACCGTCTTTTCTTCTTATGGAGATGTACTATGGGCGATGAAATTCCATCCAGCCACTTCAGCACCGAAGAGGTTAATAAATTCAATGCACGGCTACGGGACGAAACCGAATTAATCAGCCAGTGGTTTTCACAGCAGCGCTTCGCGCCCGAACAGCGGATGTTCGGGTATGAACTTGAAGTGTGGCTGATCGATGAACATTATCAACCGGCGCCCGTCAATGCGCAGTTTCTGAAACTTCTGAATCATCCGCTGGTCGTTCACGAACTCGCCAGCTTTAATATCGAACTCAACAGCCTTCCGCAACATCTGAGCGGAAATGTATTCAGCGATATGCAAAAGAACCTGAACCGGATTTACACTGCCTGCCGTCAGCACGCGCAGTTGCTGGGTTCGGATGTGCTGGCTGTCGGTATTTTGCCTACCGTAAAGGAAGCCGACCTCACGCTGGACAACATGTCCAACTCCTCACGCTATCGGGCACTGAACGAACAGATATTGCGACTGAGACACGGGCGTTCCCTGCAGATCAATATCAAAGGATGCGAGCATCTGCGGACACAACATGATGATGTCATGCTGGAAGCCGCTGCAACGTCGTTTCAGCTGCATCTGCAAGTTCCGCTGCATCTCGCCACGCGCTATTACAATGCGGCGATACTCGTATCAGGTGCAATGGTCGCGGCAACGGGTAACGCGCCGTTTCTGTTCGGCAGGCATTTATGGGAAGAAACACGGATACCCTTGTTTGAACAGGCGGTATCCCTGGGCGGGCATCACACCGATGACGAAGGCGATTTTAAGCGGGTTTTCTTCGGCACAGGCTATGCAACCGACTCATTGCTGAAATGTTTCCAGGAAAATCTGGATCATTTCCCGGTCATACTACCGGTATTGTTCGATGAATCACCCGACAAGCTGGCACATTTACGTTTGCACAATGGCACGATCTGGCGCTGGAACCGTCCGCTGGTCGGTTTTGACGCGCATGGCAAACCGCACTTGCGCATTGAGCATCGCGTCATTTCAGCCGGACCCAGCATTGTCGATATGGTCGCCAATGCGGCGCTGTTCACCGGTGCTGTAAAAAGCCTGATCGAGCGCCAGAAACCGCCTGAATACGAATTGACATTCAATCACGCACGGCATAATTTTTATCAGGCCGCCCGCCTGGGATTGGCAGCCGAATTGTACTGGCTGGGCGATAAAGCATTGAATGCGAAAGAATTCATTTTACAACAGTTGATCCCGCTCGCGCGCCAAGGCCTTGAGCTGCTTGACGTCAGCCGTCACGATAGCGATCATTACCTGGATATTATTGAACGGCGCGTTCGCAGCGAACAGACCGGCGCCCAATGGCAGCAACGATACGCCGCAAGTAGCGGCTATGACATGCATGCGTTGACAGCGGCTTATGCACAATTACAGTATGGCGGCAAACCGGTGCATGAATGGCCGATTTGACACGACCACAACACGACGACCAATCCTGTAAGGGAAGTAAAAAACACATGTTAACCATCCGACAGGATCTTCCCGAAGGCTTGCTTGATTTACAGTCACACGAACTGTACAAAAAACTTGACGGCCCGACATTGTTTCAACTGCCGGGACGGCGTACCCAGCCGATTTTTATTTCTGTTCTGCTGCACGGCAACGAACCGGTCGGATGGAATGCAATACGCCATATTCTGTATCATCAGAAACACACATTATCTCGCGCGCTTTTCCTGTTTGTCGGCAATATTGAAGCCGCACGCTATCATCAACGGCATCTCGAACATCAACCGGATTTTAATCGCATCTGGTCCGGCACAACCGGCAGCGCGGCAGACACCGGCAATGATGTGCCGGAATACGCCATGGCGAAAAAGATTTATCAACTCATGGCCAACGCCAATCTTTTCGCCAGTATCGATGTACATAATAATACCGGTTTAAACCCGCATTATGCCTGCGTAAACAAACTCGACACTGCCTGCCTGCATCTCGCCACACTGTTTGACCGCACCGTTATTTACTTTACCCGCCCCGAAGGCGTGCAATCGCTCGCATTTTCAAATATTGCGCCGTCAGTCACGCTGGAATGCGGACAACCCGATAACCCGCAGGGTGTGGCGCATGCGATTGAATATTTGACAGCGTGCCTGAATCTATCCGAAATTCCGGCACATCCGCTGGCCAGACAGGATATTGAATTATTTCACACCGTTGCAATCGTGCGTGTTGCGCCCGGTATTGAAGTAGGGTTTCAAGACAAAACGCAAGACGAAGCGTTCGACTTACGTTTGATCGATAATATCGATCACCTTAATTTCCACGAGTTACCTTCAAATACAGTGATCGGCTGGCAAAAGAATCACCTCGCACTTGCCTTGAGAACGGTTGACGAACACGATCAGGAAGTGTCTTCGCATTTTTTTCATCTGGATGGCAATGCACTCAAAATCAGCCGCCCGGTGATGCCGTCCATGCTGACGCGCAATATCCGGGTTATTCACCAGGATTGCCTGTGCTATCTGATGGAGCGCCTGACCTTACCCGATTCAATCGCTAAACACGCTGCCGAAAATACCGACGCATAAAAAAACCGCTGGCAAATGCCGGGGGTAATCCTGGGGTCACTCTAGCTGGAGCCGTAGCGCTGACGATAGTGCGTAACTGTGTCAAGATAGCGGCACAATGTATCGTGATGCCGCAGATAATCCGTCAAATCATTCAGATTGATGATGCTGATAACCGGAATACCATGCGTTTCTGTGACTTCCTGAACAGCGGACAGCATTCCCGTGCCCCGCTCCATTCTATCCAGCGCAATTACCACGCCGCAGGGCAATGCTGTAGCGCCGGTGATCAAGTCAACCGACTCACGCACCGATGTACCCGCTGAAATCACATCATCCACAATCAGAACACGCCCGGCCAATGGCGCACCGACGTGCAGGCCGCCTTCGCCATGATCCTTGATTTCCTTACGGTTAAAGCAGAAGGGATAGTTATGGCCCATATCAGCCAGTGCGACGGCCATTGCACTGACCAGGGGAATACCTTTGTATGCCGGACCGAAAAGCATATCAAACGGTAATCCGGCAGCAAGAATGGCTTTCGCGTAGAATTGCCCCAGTTGACGTAGCGAATCGCCGTCATTAAACAAACCGGCATTGAAAAAATAAGGCGACAAGCGCCCTGCTTTGGTTTTAAACTCACCAAAACATAACACTTTACGTTCAATTGCGAACTGGATAAATGCCTGTTTATAGTCGGACATGATCAAACAGAATCAAAAAAACGATGCAGATTATAACGCTTAATGTCAATGGCGTGCGTGCCGCGGCCAGAAAAGGTTTTTTCCAATGGCTGCCAACGCAGGTGGCGGATATTGTGTGCATTCAGGAACTCAAGGCGCAGCGTTCCGACTTGGACGAAGAAATGAGTGCGCCAGCAGGGTATCACGGTTATTTTCATTTTGCCCAGAAAAAAGGGTACAGCGGCGTCGGCATTTACTGCCGCGACAAGCCGGATAATGTTATTGAAGGGATCGGTATTGAAGAAATCGATCAGGAAGGCCGTTTCCTGCAGGCCGATTTTGGCGAGCTGAGCGTGATTTCGTTGTATCTGCCCTCCGGTTCCAGCGGCGATCACCGGCAGGCATCAAAATTCTTTTTTATGGAGCATTTTTTTCCGATCCTGCAGAAATTGATTGCCCAGGGCCGCCATATTCTGTTGTGCGGCGACTGGAACATTGCACATCAGGAAATCGATCTGAAAAACTGGCGCGCGAATCAGAAAAACTCCGGCTTCCTGCCTGAAGAACGCACATGGTTAACGCGTGTTTTCGATGAGATCGGTTATGTCGATGTCTTCCGGAAACTGAATCCCGATCCGGATCAATACACCTGGTGGTCAAACCGCGGCCAGGCTTGGGCCAATAATGTCGGCTGGCGCATCGATTATCAGATCGCCACACCGGAAATTGCTGGCAAAGCCCGGAAAGCGGCGATCTACAAAGAATCCCGCTTCTCGGATCACGCGCCATTGATCATCCATTACGACCATCCATAATGAAGATTGCCGCTGGTTCAAGCTGGTTCAAGACGCTCAGTATTTATACGCATCCGCGCGTTCTGGGCATGTTATCGCTGGGTTTTTCAGCAGGACTGCCGTTGCTGCTTATTCTTGGCACATTATCCTTCTGGTTGCGCGAAGCAGGGATCGATCGGACAACCATCGGTCACTTAAGCTGGATCGGGCTTGCCTACAGCTTCAAATGGCTATGGTCGCCACTGGTCGACCGCATGCCGCTGCCGATGCTGACGCGCATGTTCGGGCGGCGGCGGGCCTGGCTGCTGCTGTCACAGACCGCTATCGCGCTGGCGTTGGTCGGCATGGCCTACACCGATCCTCTCGTCAATCTTTCCCATATGGTTTTTTTCGCGCTGGCAGTCGCTTTTGCTTCCGCGACGCAGGATATCGCGCTCGATGCGTATCGCATTGAAGCCGTTGCACTGGAACTGCAGGGCGCCATGGCGGCAACCTATCAGGCCGGTTACCGGGCGGCCATGATTCTGGCATCAGCGGGGGTTTTATGGATAGCCGCATCGGTGGATACGTCCGCCGCAACGTATGATTATCTGCCCTGGCGTTTTGCGTATCTGGTTATGGCCGCTTGCATGAGCGTCGGCATCATAACCACACTGATTATCCGCGAACCGGATGTGCCGTTTAACAAACTGCTTTCGGAAAATGAACACTATGCCCGACACGCGATTGCCCGGTGGAACCTTAACCCCCGGCTGGCGAATTTTCTGGTATGGCTGTATGGTGCCTTGATTGCGCCGTTCAGGGATTTTATCGTACGCCATGGCAAGCAGGCGCTGCTCATTCTCGCGCTGATCGCGCTGTACCGCATTTCTGACGTGGTGATGGGCGTGATGAGCAATCCGTTCTATGTCGACATGGGCTATACCAAGGAAGAAGTGGCCACGGTTTCAAAAGTCTATGGCGTATTGATGACTATATTGGGTGCGGCGATAGGCGGTCTTTTGATCGCCAGGATCGGCATTATGCGGACATTGTTCATCGGTGCCGTACTGTCGGCAGCCACCAATCTGTTGTTTGTCTGGCTGGCCGGACGCGGACACGATGTCAGTGGTCTGGTGTTTACCATTTCAGCCGACAATCTGTCGGCCGGTATCGCATCCAGCGCATTCATCGCCTATCTTTCCGGGCTGACAAATACCGCTTACTCAGCTACACAATATGCATTATTCAGTTCGGTGATGTTGCTGCTGCCAAAATTTGTCGCGGGCTTCAGCGGTCAGTTTGTCGATGCGTATGGTTATGAAAGTTTTTTCATCGCGACAGCGCTGATCGGAATACCTGTACTGTTTCTGGTCAGGCTGGCCGGCAAGGCGACATTTCAATCGTCGCCGACTGAAAATGACACCGACCCTCGAAGGTAACCGCAAACAAAACGGCGCAATCAGCCTGTCTGCAATATCTGCTCTATCTGTCGCTTAATCGATTGAAACGATTCCAGGATTCGGCTCGAAAGACGTTCGGCCTGCCGCCAGTCATTGTTCATACCGGCAATTTCAAGACCATCGCAAAGATCGGCGAAATAATCCGCGCCCATCGTTCGGGCAGAGAATTTTAACTTATGCCCCAGGCACTCCATTGATTTAATATCGCAGCGTGTTTTTGCCGTCTCAAGCTCGATTAATGTTTCCTCGGTAACCTGTATAAATTTCCGGCTGAATCGATGCACCAATTCGGTATCGTTATTGAATACATACTTCAGTGCGCTGATATTGACGAAAGAAACGCTGCTGCCATCGCTCGGTAAGTCGCGCATGGCTTCTGACCATTGGCTTTTGTCCGACAGCCATTTTACGAGCACCCGGTACATTTGATTCCGATCAATCGGTTTCAAGATAAAATCATCCATCCCTGCCGCCAGACAGCATTCACGATTTTGCTGCGTGGTATTTGCGGTCATCGTAATAATGGGGAGATACCTGAATTTCGATATATTCCGAATATGGCGCGTGGTCTCATAGCCATTCATCACAGGCATTTGAATATCCATGATGACAAGATCGTATGATCCCGCTGCTATTTTTTCCAAAGCCTGTTGACCATTGTCGGCGCAAGTAACGTTGCAACTGACAATTTCCAGAAAATGCCTGACGATCAACTGGTTGGCAGGATTATCTTCAATCAGCAGGATGTTTGTTCCATTTAACAACAACCTGATTGATGCATACTCGTTCATTGGGAACTGCATTCCTTTATTGATTAACAGGAATCCGGTCAAAGTAACCGGATACGTAACCGGATCCCTGTCAGCACAGCGTTTCTCGCTTGAGTGATCGATTTCAAGGTTTCGGTTGTTGTTTCGATTCGGATTGCGCTTCTCTTATCTCTCTTTCCAGCCTTTCGATTTGAGATTCCAGTCCTGTATGCATATGAACCGGCGCAGGCGCTTTTAATGTATCCTGCAACTGCATTGTCAGCAGAATGATCTTATTTTCCAGTGCTGCAATGCGCTCCTGCAGCAATTCGGTTTTCCGTTCGCTTGCCGGCGCGGGTACATGCGTAAACTCAACACTGTCTTCATAAGGCTCGCGCGTGGTGCCAATAATCCTGATGATAATGCCTGACACAAGACCGCCAGCCACTGCGATGCCAAGTGTGATGCCGATACCGGTTAATTGTGCCGTGGCGATACCCGGCACCACAAGAAGCGCGCTGAATCCGCCCAGAAGCCCGGGCATACCGTGCAGATTATGCACACCGCATGTGTCTACAAGATTACACCGGCGTTCCAGCCAGGGCAGCAGAAACACGTAACCCAGAACGGCAATAGCGCCCGCCAGAAGACCAATTCCAAATGCGCCAGCCGGAGAAACCACATCACATACCGATCCGATGCCAACGCCACCGGCCAAAGCGGCGTTTACCATGTCCACCATGGATGTTTTGCCGTTATTCAGTTTATAACTCAGGAAATAAGTCGCAATCGTCGCACCCGATAGCGCCAGCAAAGTATTGGCAACGGTTCTCGGCATATCCTCAAGCGGCACGAGCGCTGTCGCGAAACTCGGCCAGAAAATCCATAACGCCATGGAGCCGAGCATCGCAAAACGATCCGAAGTGGGATCCGACTTAATCGGTTTGCTGCGTTGATACTGCGTTGTCAGCACAATCGACATCGCCAGACCGAAATAAGCGCCAAACGCATGAACGACAATCGACCCCGCCGTATCCTGGAACCCCGTAGTCAAACCAAACGCATTCTCCAGAACAATCCATTCGTTGAGCAAATAAAGCGGCACCAGAAAAAGCGCCAGCAAAGCATACTGAAATACACGCAGCCGCCCAAGCACGGTGCCCATTGCAATTAAAGCCGTGGCCACCGACAATTCGGCAAATAAAATAGCATCCAGGGTATGCGGTGATATGGCATGCCCGAAAATACCGTTGGCACGCAATACAATATAGAGCGGCAGACCGACGGCAACGACGAGATACGTACCCGTCATCGCGCCAAAACCATAGCGGCGGATAAAAGCCATTAAAAAGCCGAAACCGATCAACAGCATGGCGAGGATATGAATAATATAGTTATATTGCGCAACGATTCGCGCTTCATTCATAACCACGGCATCTCCAGCACCGACCAAACGGCTGAATCCCAGTAAAAACAAGCTTAATACGCCCAGCAGCATCAGGTTATGGCATCTACTCATATGCATTTCCTTTGTATTATTAACGTATCGGTTCATCCTGTGCAGGATGTTTGAGAGAAAAATACGATTATCGCATCAAACCCACGCTTCTTTGCCCAGAGTGTGAACGCAATCGCCTATTAAAACAATAGGCGCATGATGGATTATGCACGATGCGCGGTGCGTGATGAAGTGATTCGATGGAAAGGCAGTGTAATGACATTTACCACTTTTACCGCTTGGCGTAGGCTAACGCTCTCGACCCTCCCACTGACGACACCGACAGGTGCGGTTTTTAAGTAATACGATATCCCAGCACTTAGATTACTCAGATAACGTTTCTTTAACTTTTTTGTTGATTCATGATACCGCCTGTTTATATCAATATATCGACATATCAACGCCAATATTCAGAATTTCCAAACAGCTTCTAAGGAAAACAAAGCATCGGTTAAGGCCCGTTGTTAACCACCCCTTGCATGAACCTGGATTGAATTTATCAAATGATTAACGGATTAGTATTTGTACGGTAACACACAGATGCTAATGAAATATTACCGTACTCTTTGTTTCGACAAGCTATGCCAATCAAGGCAGCTCGTTCGAATATTTCAAAAGGAGTTCGTCATGCAAAATTGGCCTCAAATTCACTGGTTACAAATCGCATTATCCACTATAGCGACTCTGCTTCACATTCACAGCTTCGGCTGCCGATGAAGACTTCACGACGCTAACAAAACGCCTTCAAGATGAAAAACCAAAGTTTGCGAAACGTCAGCAGGCCTTACTCGCAGAACGTTGATCTGGTCAAGTAAAACCGGACACCCCAGTTAAGCGATTTTTTTCAATATTTCTGATTCCAGCTCATATTGATTCGGACTTTTGTATCCCAAGTATGAATGCAGTCGCTGACTGTTATAAAAAATAGAAATATACTGCAAGACATCTTGCTGAGCTGCACGCCGGGTTGGGTAGTGTCGCCAGTGGATCCGTTCCTGTTTAAGGCTGCCGAAGAAACTTTCTGCTACAGCATTATCGAAACAATCACCGGTGCGGCTCGTTTTGGGAAACCACAGGGAAATAGAAGATTAAAAACGGTTGCAATGTTTTCCGATGGGATCGGTTTTCCGATGGGATCGGGTGACTGTCAGATCGGGTCTGAACTACCACATATTACACCTTTTTACCCTGTTCATGCATAAAAAAAGGGATAAGAAACGAAAGGGAAGGTTGGTGAATGGAAGTCGATTTACGATCCACTCATGAAAAACTCCCTCGCCTACAAAGCGAGGGTTGTTTAATCCTCTGCTGCAAAAAAAACACAATTAATTCAATAACGAGAACGTGATCACCCATTAATCTCTTAAAGCCAATAATCCGAGCAAAGCTCTCACTTTGGCTTTGTGGCGATACGTTAATCATCAATTTCGCTATTGCAACCCAGAATCACCAGGCATTGCAATGCGATAAGCTCTTACAGAACCATGACACGAATAACAATAACTACCGAGCGCAACGAACCTATCATAAAACATACACCTACATTGAGTGCAACAGGCAATTCACTCGATAACGGCACAAGAACTTCCATTCGAAATACCGCTGGGCGGTTTAACATGGTCAGTAACAAGCGATTGTTTTCCCCGCCTTTTCGCCGAAAAATTTTTTTAAACTGAAGACATCGCCTACAATAGAGCCTTTTTATAGGTTTTTGCTTTCAGCATTTCATATGATATGCATTTATCGCTCATTGCGTTAACGCCGTTCCTGGGTGCTGCTTTTGTCGCGGTAATTTCACGCATGGAACGTCTGTACGCTGCCTGGGGAGCGGGTCTGGTCACTTTGATTGCGCTGGTTTTCCTGTTTCCATTCATTGCCGGGATTTTTTCAGGCCAGGTTGTGGTGCAGAGCGTCAACTGGATTCCGCATCTGGCGTCAGGTTTAGAGTTAGATTTTGCTTTCCGTCTGGATGGGCTCGCGCTTTTATTCGTGCTCCTGATCCTGTGCATCGGCCTGCTGATCATTCTTTACGCGCGCTATTATCTGTCCGAACGCGATGATATGGGACGTTTCTATGCCTATCTGCTGATGTTCATGGGCTCCATGCTCGGCATCGTTACTTCCGAAAACATTATTCAACTGCTGATCTTCTGGGAATTGACCAGCCTGTCGTCTTTCCTGCTGATCAGCTACTGGCAGGCGCACCACGAGTCGCGCATGGGCGCGCGCATGGCTTTGGCCGTTACCGGCGGTGGCGGGTTGGCGTTGCTGGGCGGATTTATTCTGCTGGGCGAAATTGTCGGCAGCTATAATCTGACGGATATTCTGGCGTCCGGTGATCTGATCCGTGCGCACGATTTATATCTGCCCATGCTGGTTCTGGTGTTACTGGGTGCATTCACCAAGTCGGCGCAGTTTCCTTTTCACTTCTGGCTGCCTAACGCGATGGCCGCGCCAACGCCGGTTTCCGCCTATCTGCATTCGGCCACTATGGTCAAGGCCGGGGTTTTTCTGCTGGCACGTTTGTTTCCGGCTTTATCAGGCACCTCGGCATGGTTCTGGCTGGTTTGCATTACCGGACTGGCAACGCTGGTTATAGCCGCCTATATCGCGATGTTCAAGCACGATCTGAAAGGCTTGCTCGCTTATTCCACCATCAGCCACCTGGGCCTGATCACACTGCTGTTTGGCATCGGCACGCCGATGGCCGCGCTCGCCGGTACTTTCCATATTATCAACCACGCGATTTTCAAAGCTTCATTGTTTATGGCGGCCGGTATTATTCACCATGAAACGGGCACGCGCGATATGCGCATACTGGGCGGCCTGTGGAAATACATGCCGTATACCGGTTTACTCGCGATGATCGCCGCAGCATCCATGGCGGGCGTACCATTGTTCAACGGTTTTCTGTCCAAGGAAATGTTCTTTGCCGAAACCTTATCGGTCGCCGACCCGCCCTGGGGGTGGCTACTGCCGGCGGCAGCCACACTGGCCGGAATATTTGCCGTGGCCTATTCCCTGCGGTTTGTTCACAACGTTTTTTTTGGTGAAATATCCGCCGATTTGCCCAAACAACCGCATGAACCGCCGCGCTGGATGAAAGTACCGATCGAAATCCTGGTCGCGCTGTGCCTGCTGGTCGGCATTCTTCCGGCGTTTACCGTTGAACCCATTCTGTCTGTCGCGGCATCCGGCGTTCTGCAGGGCCCTATTCCGGATCACGATCTGGCGATCTGGCATGGATTTAATACCGCGTTATACATGAGCATCACCGCGCTGGCCGGCGGCGTGGTTTTCTATCTGATCCGCAGGCCGTTATTCGCGCTGCAGGAACAGTTGGAATGGCTGAGCTTCAAAACCCTGTATGAGTTGTTTTTAGTAAAACTATTTTATCTCGCCGATACCGTTATCCATTTTCTGGACAAACAATCGTTGCAACGCATGGTATTGATATTCATACTGTTTATCCTGGCACTCGGCCTATCCGGGCCGGTTACGGATGCCGGTTACCATCTGACCGGAGAGCGCGCTATTTTACCGGTTGATGGCGTCAGCCTGCTGGTTGCGCTGATTATCGCCGTAGCCACTGTAGCAACCGCTGTCATGCACCGGCAACGGCTTGTTTCGCTCATTTTATTGGGTACGGTGGGATTGGGCGTATCGCTGATTTTCGTGAAATTTTCCGCACCCGATCTGGCTTTAACACAGCTCTCCGTCGAAGTAGTCACCATTATTCTGATGTTGCTCGCCTTATATTTTCTGCCGCAGGAATCTCCCAGGGAATCGGGCGCATGGCTGCGCAGCCGGGATGCAGTCATTGCTTCCGCAGCCGGCGGTGGTGTCGCGCTCCTGGTTTGGGCGGTATTGACGCGCCCTTATGAAACCATTGCCGACTATTTCCTGGAGCACAGCGTACCCGACGGCGGCGGCACCAATGTTGTCAATGTGATTCTGGTCGATTTCAGAGGTTATGATACATTGGGTGAAATCACCGTGCTGGGGTTGGCCGGTCTCGGCATCTACGCCATGCTGGAGCATCTGAAACTGACGGGATCCAGCCATGACGGCCAGGGGCGCACATGGGACACGGACAGGCATCCGGTCATTATGGCTTCCTTTGCGCGCCTGCTGCTGCCGCTGGCATTGCTGGTATCGCTGTTCATACTGCTGCGCGGCCATAATCTGCCCGGTGGCGGCTTTATCGCCGGTCTGATTACCGCCGTCGCGCTGATCATGCAATATCTTGCCAACGGCGTTACCTGGACCCAGGCGCGCATGCCATTCAATATGCACACCTTCATCGGTTATGGCCTGCTGATTGCCGCCGTTACCGGACTGGCGAGCTGGTTTTTCGGCTATCCTTTCCTGACATCGACATTCAGCCACATACACTGGCCGGTTATCGGGGAGTTTGAGCTGGCTTCAGCAATGGCATTCGATCTGGGTGTTTATCTCGTTGTCGTCGGCGCCACGTTACTCATTTTAGTTCATCTGGGGCTGGCGCATCACCACAGCCATCCGGTGAACGCCGGAAAACAAATACGCTGATGGAACTGCTGATTGCTTTAATCATAGGCATACTGACAGCGTGCGGTATTTATCTGTCGCTGCGCGGGCGCACATTTCCCGTTGTGCTGGGGTTGACCTTTTTATCGTATGCCGTGAATTTGTTCCTGCTGGTCATGGGGCGGCTGACCATTGGCAGCCCGCCCATCATCGCCGACGGTATATCCCGGTATGCCGATCCCTTGCCGCAGGCGCTGGTATTGACCGCCATCGTCATCAGTTTCGGCATGACAGCTTTTGTCATTGTGCTGGCATTGAAAGCGTTTTCAGAAATGGGTAACGACCACGTGGACGGCAAGCACAAACCATGATGAATCATATCGCTATTTTTCCCGTGCTGTTGCCGCTGCTGGCGGGTGTTGCACTGCTGCTATTGCCCGATCGTCAATTACCGTTGAAACGTGCCGTCAGCCTGGTTTCAGTTGTATTGCAGATCATTACCGCAGTTGTTCTGTTAAACACGGTCAGCAACGGCGAAATTCTGGTTTATGCGTTAGGTAACTGGTCGCCGCCTTTCGGTATTGTACTGGTTGCGGATCAGCTGGCTGCGTGGATGCTGACGATCACATCGCTTGTCGCCATCTGCGCGCTGTTCTACGCCTCGCGCGGCTCGGACAGCAACGGTGCGCATTTCCATACCCTGTTTCAGCTGCAGCTCTTCGGCCTGAACGGCGCCTTCCTGACCGGCGATCTGTTTAACCTGTTTGTGTTTTTTGAAATCCTGCTGCTGGCGTCGTACAGCCTGTTGCTGCATGGCGGCGGCCGTTTAAAGACCATAGCCGGACTGCATTTTGTCGTCATCAATCTGGTCGGCTCGACGCTGTTTCTGTTTGCGGTGGGAACACTGTATGGCCTGCTCGGAACGCTCAACATGGCCGATCTGGCAGTAAAAGTCGCTGCTGCACCTGCAGATGACTCGGTGTTGATCCATATCGCCGGGTTATTACTGTTTGCCGTTTTTGCGCTGAAAGCCGCGCTGGTGCCGATTTATCTATGGCTGCCAGCAGCCTATGCGCATACCACAGCACCGGTTGCCGCATTGTTTGCGATCATGACCAAAGTCGGCGCATACAGTATTTTGCGCATTTATACCCTGATCTTCGGCGCTCAGGCGGGTGCCGCAGCCAATTTGATCGAAGCCTGGCTGTTGCCCATGGCCATGCTGACATTGATCATCGGTGTTCTCGGCGTTCTCGCCAGCACCCGGTTGCGCCAGCAGGTGGCTTATCTGGTGATCGCTTCCATCGGCACGCTGCTGACGGCAACCGGCATCAACTCAGCAGCCGGAATCTCCGCTGCGTTGTATTATTTGCCACACTCTACTTTTGCGGCAGCGGCTTTTTTTCTGTTGTCCGACAGCATCGCGCAGCGGCGTCATGGCATGGACGACCGGTTTGAACCCGGCCCGGTTATTCCGCAGCACCGCTTGCTGGGTGTATTGTTTTTTATCACCGCGATACTGATCGCCGGTTTACCGCCTTTATCGGGCTTCATCGGTAAATTCCTGATCCTGAACGCAGCCTTGCCGCATCCGGCGCTGCCCTGGATCATGGGCGTCATACTGATCACCAGCCTGTTCACACTCATCGCGCTGGTACGCAGCGGCAACATGCTGTTTTACCGCGCGCAGGAACCGCATAACAGCAATTCTGATACTGATACGCCGCGCGGTGCACTATCCGTGACCGGCGAACTGACGCCGGTTGCCTGTCTGTTGTTATGCTGTATCGGCCTGGTGATTTTCGCCGGAACGGTTACCGAATACACCACCGCTATCGCCAACCAACTGCTGCACCCCAAAGCGTATATCGAATCGGTATTGCACATGGAGGCCATCCAACCATGACACGGCTGCTGCCTCATCCCTTGCTGACACCCGCGCTGACGGGCATATGGCTGCTGCTGAACAACAGCATCGAGCCGGGCCACATTCTGCTCGGTTTTCTGCTCGGCTGGATCATCCCGTTGCTGACGATGCGCTTCTGGCCGGAACGGGTAGTTATTCGCAAGCCATTGACCCTGCTGCATTTCAGCGTTATATTTTTGTATGACATTGTTGTATCCAACTTCACTGTTGCACGCTTGATTCTCGGCAACCCGGATAAACTGACGCCCGTGTTTGTCAAGCTGCCGCTGGATTTAACCTCCGATCTCGCGATCAGCCTGCTGGCCAGCAGCGTGACTTTAACGCCCGGCACCCTGTCGGCGCGGCTCTCGGCGGATCGCAGCACTCTGCTGATACATGCATTGAATGAAGCAGATCCCGCTACGCTGATTGCCACCATCAAACAGCGTTACGAAAAGCCATTGAAGGAGATTTTTGAATCATGTTAGCGATTACCATTCAAATCGCATTTGCACTGGTCACCGCTGCGGTGATGATGAGCTTCTGGCGCCTGCTGCGCGGGCCGGACATGCCGGATCGCATATTGGCGCTGGATACGTTGTATATCAATACCATCGCCTTACTGGTTTTACTGGGCATTCATCTGGGCAGCGCGCTTTTTTTTGAGGCGGCGCTGCTGATTGCGCTCATGGGATTTATCAGCACGGTCGCATTGTGCAAGTATCTGTTGCGCGGCGATGTTATCGAGTAAATAAACGATGCTGGAATACTTTTTATCCTTCCTGATTCTGACCGGCGCGCTTCTTACTTTCATCGGTTCGCTCGGACTCGTCCGGCTCAAGGATTTATACACGCGCCTGCATGGGCCTACCAAAGCCACAACGCTGGGTGTCGGCAGTCTGCTGATTGCATCGTCCATTTATTTCAGCGCATATACGGAAAACATCAGTCTGCACGAAGTGCTAATTACGCTGTTTCTGTTCATCACCGCGCCGATAAGCGCGCACTTGCTGGCCAAGGCTGCGTTACATTTAAGCCTGCATTCCATTGCAACACTACCGGAGAATGATGCCGCCGGAAAAAGCAATGCGATTGATGCAGCAGAAAATGTGCAACCTGCTGAACCGAAAGCCACACCCGATAATCCACCCCCGCCTGATCACTGATATTCGTCAGGTTTATACACATAGATGCGGCTGATCAGACCGTCCGGCTCAAAGTAAATACATTCCCGGCCGTGCCTTCTGACCAGCTCGCCCGCTGCCGCATCGGTGCCCGTCATCAGAAAATCAAATTCGACACCATTTTCCCCGATCTCGCGGTAATCGGTTACTTCCCAGTGCGCATCCGGATAACGCGCAAAAAAACTCGACATCATTTCGCGGATGGCAACACTGCCTTTGTATTCCCCGAAATAATCCGAATGATAGATTGCGCTGCCCAGAAACATGATTTCCAATCCTTTGAGATCATGTTTATTGGAAAGCGCGACATATTGCTTTGCCCATCCAATATACGGCTTACTGTTCATCAGTCGTTCCTGTCATCATTCTATAAAATTAACCCGTTTCCACGCATCTCATGTTTTTGATTCTTCGCGCAGAAAAACCCATTCATGCGCATCACTGACTACCGGGTCAAAATGATAACCCGCCGTATCGAAACCCTTGATTGCTTCCGGTTCGGACAGTTTATGCTGAATCACATAGCGGCTCATCAAACCGCGCGCTTTTTTAGCAAAAAAACTGATGATTTTATAGACACCGTTCTTCTGGTCCTTGAAAACCGGTGTGATGATTGTGCCATCGATTTTCTCCGATCGAATGGATTTAAAGTATTCATTCGATGCCAGATTGATCAGCGTATCCGTTTTCTGCCGTTTCAGTTCACGGTTGATCGCATCGGTAATCCTGTCACCCCAGAATTTGTACAAGTTCTCGCCGCGGCTATTTTTCAGCTGCGACCCCATCTCCAGACGGTAGGGCTGCATGAGATCAAGCGGCCGCAACACGCCATAAAGGCCGGAAAGAATGCGCAAGTGATCCTGCGCAAAGTCAATATCATCAGGACGCAATGTTTCCGCATCCAGCCCCGTATACACATCACCTTTGAACGCATACAGGGCCTGTTTGGCATTGATGGGTGTGAACGGCCGTGTCCATGTACGGTAGCGGTCGGCATTCAAAACCGCCAGTTTGGGACTAATCGACATCAATGCGCTGAGTTGCTCCGGCGGCAATGTTCTGAGCTGATCGATCAATACTGCCGATTCATCCAGAAAATCGGGCATGGAATACTCGCCGGTGCCTGCGGGCGTTTCGAAATCCAGCGTTTTAGCCGGAGAAATCACAATGATCATGCATTTATTATCCTGAAAATTTCCGATCGAATACCATTTACCGGATTAAGTATACTAAAATCTGGCCTGATCAGCCTATCAGCCCGGCACTGAATCCGGATAAAACATGCGCAGCATAAATAAAACAGAACATTTTTCCAGCCACTCCATGTCGACACGTACCAGACAGATACTTCTCGGAATTTTTTCAGGCTTGCTCGGCTGCTTCATCTACCTGATGCCGCAGGGCTGGCAGCTCGAAGAAAGATACGGTCTGTACTGGCTGTTCCAGCTTCGCGGCGCAATACCGCCATCGGATAAAGTAATGGTGATCGCGATTGACAGGCTGTCCGCAAGCCAGCTGGGATTACCGGTTTCACCCAATTTCTGGCCGTGGCCCAGGGATATTCATGCGCGCCTGATCGAGCAATTATCCCGCGCCGGGGCCGAAGCCATTGTCCTCGATCTGATTTTTCATACCACCGGCGCGATCCCCGAACATGACGATCAATTGGCAAAAGCCATCAAAAATGCAGGCAACGTGATCATTGTTGAACGATTACACACCGATCTGTTCGATTTAACCGACAACCAGGCCGATGCCTTGCCATTCAGGCTGATTAAAGAACAAAGCATACCGCTATTACCTGAAATCTCAGATGCGGTTTTTGCGCACGCACCTTTTCCACTGCCGGACAAGGCGCGTGTCAATGCCTACTGGGCATTCAAACCGGGCATGGGCGATGCGCCGACCATTCCTGTGATTGTTTTCCAGACTTATGCCCTGCAGATTTACGAGGATCTGATGGCATTACTCCACGCCATTCAGGCGCCGGATATCGATCAACTGCCACGGCACCACCATCAGATCGACAATATTGAGACGGTTATTTTCTTTCTGCGCCAGTTATTTACCGATCATCCGGACATCCGGCAGCGCATTATCCCGGTATTGCATGCAAGCCGCCTTGATGATCAGAGGAAACAACTGATCCAATCGCTGATCAAGATGTATGCCGATGCCAATGCGCATTACCTGAATTTTTACGGGCCGCCGCGCAGCATCCATACCGTCCCGTATTACCGGATCCTGCAATCCGCCGAAGCTGCCTCTGACGCTGAAGCAGCGGCAGACACATTGCGCAATACCGTTGCAGGCAAAGTCGTTTTCGTCGGTCTGTCGGCAACCACGCAATCGGAAAACGAACTGATCCGGGATGCTTATCACACAGTATTTACCGATCCGGAGGGCGTAAAAATCAGCGGCGTGGAAATTGCCGCCACGGCCTTTGCCAATCTGCTCGAAAACAAGCCCATCAGACCCTTTCCCTATAGCGGCAGCCTGGGATTGCTGTTGATCATGGGGCTGACGCTGGGTATGATTCTTCCTGCGCTGTCCAGCCGTCATCTGATCACCGTCTGCTCGGCCCTGGCAGGCGTTTATGCCCTATCCGCCTGGCTGATCTTCAAACAGGCCGGTATCTGGCTGCCGCTGATCACCCCGCTGTTTATTGTTATTCCCTGCGCCATCGCAGGTGCTGTCTTTCTCAAATATCTTACCGCCCGGCAGGAACGCGACCAGCTTCTGACGCTGTTCGGCCAGTTTACGCCTGACCGTGTTGTCGGCGACATGATCCGGCACATGGACTCGACGCTGCACAAAGACCAGATCGTCTTCGGCGCCTGCCTGTTTACCGATGTCGCAGGCTACACCACGCTTGCCGAGAAAATGGATATGCGGAAACTGAAAATGCTCATGGATGATTATTTTAATGTGCTGTCGCGTGCTGTCCGGCAGAATAACGGCGTCGTTTCAGAAAAAATCGGCGATGCCATGCTGGCGATCTGGGAGGCCGCTGCTGCCAGCGAAGCATTGCGCGAACAAGCCTGCGAAGCAGGTCTTGCCATTAGAGACGACACCGGCCGGTTCAATAGCGACAACCGTCATCCAGCGCTGCCGACCCGTATCGGCATCCATTTTGGCCAATTGCTGATCAGCAAATTCGGCACCGGTTCGGGTGAAGATTATATTTATCGCACGGTCGGCGACCTCGTCAACACGACCAGCCGCATCGAAGCGATCAACAAGCGCCTGGGCACAAGACTGCTGGTTACCCATGAGGTGATGGACGGCCTCAACCGTTTCCTGGCGCGCCCGCTGGGCAGTTTTCAGTTCGCCGGAAAATCGCTGCCGGTTCGGTTACTGGAGCTGATCGCGCACAAACAGACCGCCAGCCCGGAACGTGTATTGCTATGCGAAATGTTTGCCGCCGCATTGAATGCCTATGCGCAGCAACGCGTCGACACCATTCAGAAATGGCAGGATATTCTCACGCTTTTCCCGGATGACGGCCCCACGCGATTCTATCTCGATATCTGCCGGAAATCCCCGCCGGAACAATGGAATCCTGTTATCCAGTTGACAGAAAAATCTTAAGTCAAATGTGATATTTCTCACAGACTTCGCGACCGCCTTGATTTAAATTGTTAATATGTGGATCAGGCTAGCGTTTCAGCATGGGATATTCTGAAAGAGCATCATTAAAAATCGGCTAATTCAATAGCCAGCAACCACCGACGGGGCAATATAGTGAATGATTGAATCACATGAATCATCGGAGGAAGAAATCATGCCAAGACTTATCCTATCGGCTTTCTCAGAAGATACTATTGCCGCCCCCGGCGATCAGCAGCGCGATGACATTATCGTATTGGTTACCGATACTAACGGCGCCCCCGTCACAGGGCTGGGCATGCCGAACTTTAAAGTCGACGCGATGATTGTCGGTTCAGGCGGGACGCAGGTTAACATTGCCAGCGTTTCGGCACCCGGTTTCTATTTTATTTATGTCGTCCCCATCAGCGCCCACGCATGGCAGGCAGGGGTATATATTTTTACGATTGTCACGGAAGAAAGCGCCGACAAAGGTCAAACGTTCGCAACCTGCCTGATGGATTAACGCAAAAACAAGTTATTGAATATTAATATATTACTAACGAACTCCGTACTGAATATACTGAAATATACCGCGTGGTTTCATTCAAGAAACAGCAATACAGTAACAATGGCATATAGACCAGATTACCCTGATTATTTTATATTAGGCGGTAATTTAACAGGCTTGTTAACCCAGATCAGGCGTATGACACAATGACTATCCCGAGGATGACACGCTTACAGAGAGATATCCGCTGGCTTTGCCTCCTGGTTTGCACGGTTTTCATCCTCACGCCGTTCACCCTGATACGCAATGCATTCGGCGCAGATGCCTGTGTTACTCGCGCGGCGCAAGTGGTTTCTGTTCAAGGGACTGTCGAAGTGCGCCGCCATCAGTCCTCATCCTGGGAACCCGCCGTGCTCGATGCATCGCTGTGCGCCGGTGATTCATTGCGGGTGCGCACACATAGCCGCGCCGCCATACGTCTCAATAACGACAGCGTTATGCGGCTTGATCAGCGCACCACGATCACCATCCCCGAAACCGAAGCCAACAAAATCACCGCGTTAATCGACCTGATCAAAGGCGCAGTGCATATCATCACGCGCACACCGCTACCGTTTAAAATCAGAACACCGTTTCTGAATGCAGGCGTGGAAGGAACGGAATTTACCGTTGCACTGGAAACCGATCATGCACGGGTAGTCATTTTTGAAGGCCGCGTATCCGCCAGCAACGAACACGGCAGCGTGATGCTGACCAGCCATGAAGCGGCCATCGCTTATCCACACCAGCCGCCACTGAAAGAAACCATTGTCAGACCGCTCGATGCGGTACAGTGGGCGCTCTATTATCCGGCGATTATCGGTTATCACCGGGATCCTGGCAGCGGCAACGCCAGTAACCGGATAACGCAGGCTGAATACCTGCTGTCCGTCGGCCAGGCGGATGAGGCCACAACACTTATCGACCACCTGTTAGCCGACACCCCCGACAACAGCGCGGCCATTGCGCTGAAATCCATTATCGCGGTCGTTCAGAATGACCAGGATCGCGCGCTGGAACTGGCGCATCAGGCGGTGAAACACGATGATTTATCGGCGCCCGCCCGGCTTGCACTTTCGTATGCGCAACAGGCGGCTTTTGACATCGATGCGGCGCTGGCCAGCGTGAAACAGGCGGTTACCCTCGATCCACAGAATGCACTGATCTGGGCTAGGCTGTCCGAGCTGCACATGTCGGTCGGCGAACTTGAACAGGCACTGGAATCAGCGCAGGAAGCCGTCAATCTCAATCCAACCATTGCCAAAACCCAGACAGTACTCGGGTTTGCTTACCTGCTGCAGATCAGCACCCGCGAAGCCCAATCGATTTTTCGTGAAGCCATACTGCTGGATCAGACTGACCCCATGCCACGGCTCGGTCTGGGCCTGGCGCTCATCCGCGAAGGACAACTGGAAGCCGGCCGCATCCAGCTCGAAATTGCCGCAAGCCTCGATCCCGGCAATTCACTGATCCGCAGCTATTTGGGCAAAGCGTATTTTGAGGAAAAGCGTTATTCGCTGGCCGAAACACAATTCGAACTGGCGAAAAAACTTGACCCGCTCGACCCCACGCCCTGGTTCTACGACGCGATCCAGAAACAAACCCAGAACCGGCCTGTGGAAGCATTGCGGGATATTCAGAAGTCGATCGAACTCAACGACAATCGCGCCGTTTACCGCTCCAGACTGTTGCTCGACCAGGATCAGGCCGGGCGTGGCTCGAGTCTCGCACGCATTTACGATAACCTCGGTTTCGACAAACGCGCCATCGTGGAAACCGCCAAATCATTGAGCCATGACCCATCCAACCATTCCGCGCACCGGTTTCTGGCGGATACTTATGCCGGCGTTCCACGGCATGAAGCCGCGCGTGTCAGCGAGCTGCTGCAAGCACAACTGATGCAGCCGATTAATGTCAACCCGATTCAGCCCCGCCTGGCTGTCGCGGACCTGAATATCATTACCAGCACCGGCCCCTCTGGAGTTGGCTTCAATGAATTTGCACCTTTGATGGAGCGTAACCGCTCTCAATTTGTTACTTCGGGTTTTGTCGGCAATAACCGTACTTTTGGTAACGAGATTGTCTTCTCAAAACTCTATGAACGCACGTCGGTCAGCCTGGGGCAGTTTCATTATCAGACCGATGGTTTCAGAATCAATAATGACCAGAACCACGATATCCTCAATGCATTCATACAGCATGCGGTAACACCCAGACTCAATATTCAGGCGGAAGTACGGACACGCTCGAGCGAACAGGGGAATTTATCGCCGGACTTTGATCGCAATAAAAATATTTCGTATCCTCGACAAAGTCCACTACATCCGGAAAATCGGTTGCGGCGGAACACTGATGAAAACATGGCACGTATCGGCACTCGATATGCGCTATCTCCGAAGCAAGATTTTATTTTTTCAGGGATCTATTCAGATACAAAGTTTCAAAACATTGATGTCGCATTTAGCTCAAATCTCCACAATACTGAAAGATTATCTCATGACTCCGGCTATCAAACCGAAGCCCAATATCAATTTCGCGGCAATCGATTTAATCTCCTGGCTGGCACGGGCATGTATCGCATCGATGTTGAACAGTCCAGCCAAAACAGAGATATTCGTTTTCCAGGAAGAACTTTTCCTTGTACTAACAATTGTTCCGCAGGTAATTTCAACAGAGATACTACAAATGGTTACGTTTATTCCAATATCAATTTGAGTCCAAAGCTTAATTTTACGCTGGGTTTCAACTATGGCGCGTATACAGAAGGCATGCTCGATTTTAACGCATTCGATCCAAAATTTGGCATTCAGTGGGATTTTATAAAAAATACGCGACTACGACTGGCATGGTTTGAAAGCACTAAATCGTCTTTAGCCGCCAGACAAACGCTTGAGCCTACTCAAATAGCCGGCTTTAATCAGTTATTTGATGATCATAATGGCACCCGATCTCGACGCATGGGTATCGGGATAGATACCTATTTCGCCGATAATGTCATTGGCGGGGGTGAAATTTCACAGCGCGAATACGTACCTTTTGTCGGCGGGCTATTTGAAAAAAGGACAGAAAAAATATACCGCGCCTACCTTTATGGCATCAAGAAAAAAAACTGGGTCGTTAACAGTGAGGTAACTTACGAGAAATTATCACGTCATGGTGGACTTAATGATAGCCTCCGCCAGATTGATACACTGACGATGCCCATCGGTGTAAGCTTCTATACCGCGATGGGGATATCTGCAAATTTGACAGGCACATTTGTCCGTCAAAAGGTGGATCGCAAGGAAGGCATTGAGAATTTTTTCCTGCTCGATACCGTATTGAGCTATCGTTTTCCCAATCGAAAAGGGTTTTTAAGTTTAGAAGGCAGAAATCTTCTCGATCAAAACTTTTTATTTCACAATAATTTTCCAGCGTCTGAACAGATCATTTCTCGTTTTGTACCAGAGCGTACGGTTTTGGGACGTATTACTTTAAATTTCTAAAAGGAGGCAACAACATGAATGTTAATAAACTGATCATCACAACAATTTTTTCTATTGCAATTTTAGGACTCATTGGTTGCAAAAAAGAACATGATAAGCCTGTCACCCATATTCCCCCTTATGAATCTGGAAATAAAGAACCTGAGTCAATTCATCAAGTACATGATTTGCCAAAAGAAGCTGAAGAAGCACTCAATAGACTTGGAATAAAAGTAGGGCTCATCCCCATCGTAGATCATGAAAGTGGCGATATTTTCATATTTAAAGGCCGCGATATTGAGCTAAAAGACCTCAAATTTCCAATTTCAACGCGCAAAATTGAATCTATCACGCCAATAACAATATTTAGTTATGAAGGTAGTAAATGTAGCGGCGTTACTTTGGGCGGCGGCAGTGGGCAAGGAGGTTGTAGCAAACCTAAGCACTAACTGTAACGCCATATTGTTAGAATTAAAGGCTTGCACTGCATTTTATATAATGCAGTGCAAAACAGTTAATGTAACCTGAGTTCGGGATAAGAAAAGAAGAGGTGGACGTCTGCCTTTTTGCGTAA
>CAYXFV010000040.1:0-26348 GCA_964464365.1 uncultured Nitrosomonas sp.
CGGTGAGTTCATACGTTGCTGTGGTGCGCTCGCAACGTGAATACACGATGGGCTCCTGTGCAAAAGCAACGGGCATCTCCAAAATAATGAATATCAGGAAAAAATAAATAGATTGAGTGATTGATAAAGAAATGTCATTGGAACGTGCTGTGCAATATTGGCGCATGGTGGTCTCCTCGCGTGTTTTTCTGGCATTTTTTTTGCAAATTGCGTCGAAAAATGATTGAGGATCATGTTTTCAGCGCGCGAGGGTGGGTAAAAGCACGCATTCAGACACTGTCTTGAATCGGTCTGTAATGCTCGACCGAGGTAGATTGTTATTTTGATGAAAACCTCAGAAACCACTGTGAAAGTGATTAAAAAGATTCACCACCGAATAATAAAATGTTAAAAAAGATGAAATTGACTAGAGCGAGTTACTTCTGAAGCAGCTAAATTCATCAATTTTTAATTCAAGTATCTGGCGACCCCGCTATCTTTTCTAGACCGGAAGTTTTGCGTCTCCACCTCCCGATGGATTTGCCTTTTTCAAATGCCTCTTAAAGTTAATGAAGATGTTTTTGTATACGACAGTAATCCGGTTACCTTTACTATTTCAAATAATTAATTACACCGATAAAAAAGCTTTCTTTTCTAAAAGTTGAATTTTGTTGGGTAATCTTTAAAAACTGTTTACTATTGAATAATTTATACAGATCGTCAGGACTGCTTTAAAGCGACTTATTTAGCAAACTTGTATACCTATTTGCGATAAAATCAGTTTTTTATAAGCTAAGAATTGTTTGAATAACCATGCCTGTTAATATCCCAACATTATGTTCCGAGCATTTATTACCTATTCCAGGTATTAAGCTTGGTGTCGCCGAAGCTGGTATTAAGAAACGCCACAGAAAGGATTTATTGGTCATTGCATTGAATGAGGGTACGCACGTTACCGGCGTATTCACGCAGAATCGTTTTTGTGCCGCACCCGTTATCGTCTCAAAAGAGAATCTGGCGAGTTCTGCAATACACGGTCTCGTGGTCAATACAGGCAATGCCAACGCTGGAACAGGAGACACTGGCATTCAACATGCGCGTGAAACTTGTACAGCACTTGCAGAATTACTGGATTGCAGACCGCAACAAATATTGCCGTTTTCTACCGGCGTGATTATGGAACCGCTGCCAATCGATACCGTAATCAGTGGATTGCCGCTCGCTGTCGCTGATTTGAATGAGAACAATTGGTATAAAGCCGCGCAGACGATTATGACCACAGATATCGTACCTAAGGGCGCATCCAGGCAAATAGTGCTTCAAGGCACAACGGTAACAATTACCGGTATCGCCAAAGGTTCCGGAATGATCTGCCCGAATATGGCCACCATGCTTGGGTTTATTGCAACGGATGCTTCAATTACACACGCACTGTTGCACAAAATGATTCGCCATACGGCGGATCATTCGTTTAATCGTATATCTGTCGATGGCGATACTTCTACGAATGATGCGCTTATCTTAATGGCGACGGGTCAGGCAGGGCATAGTGAAATCTGTACGCTGGAAAGCCCGGAGTTTATTCAGTTACAGGCGGCAGTCACTGAAGTTGCTGCGGAATTGGCGCAAATGATCGTGCGCGATGGTGAAGGTGCGACGAAATTCATTACTGTACAGGTAGAGGCGGGTAAAAATATAGGCGAATGTAAGCAAGTGGCCTATGCCATTGCGCATTCTCCATTGATTAAAACGGCTTTTTTTGCATCCGATCCCAATTTAGGGCGAATATTAGCCGCAATTGGTTATGCCGGTCTGGATGATCTGGATGTTAGTCAGATACAACTTTATCTAGGTCATGTTCTGGTTGCTGAGAATGGCGGCCGGGCACCTGGATACCGTGAAGAACAAGGTCAGCAGATCATGAATGAAGCTGAAATCACCGTACGCGTGGTTTTGAACCGTGGAATTGCGTCGACCTGCGTATGGACCTGTGATTTTTCGTATGACTACGTGAAAATTAATGCGGATTATCGGAGTTAAATCGAATCTTCTGATTTGAAACAATATTTATATGGATAAGTTGGAAAAACTGTGTAATCAGGCAGAGCGATTGTTTGAGCGTCTGGAACGTCTTGTGCAGATTGATCATCCTGAACCCGATTGGCAGAACAGCATCGCTTTCCGCTGGCGTAAGCAGGGTAGTCATGGCTATATTGAGCCGATTGAACATCCGCATCGAATTTCATTAAGTGAATTGTGCTGCATCGAACAACAGATAACACGTATCGAACAGAATACCCGCCAGTTTGTGCAGGGGTTTTCTGCTAATAATGTCCTGTTGACCGGGGCACGGGGTACAGGAAAATCATCATTGATCAAGGCACTGTTGAACAAATATGCCAATGACGGCTTGCGTCTGATCGAAGTGGAAAAACACCATCTGGTCGATTTGCATGATATCGTGGAAATAATTTATAAGCGTCCGGAGCGTTTTATTCTGTTTTGTGATGATTTGTCTTTTGAATCGGATGAGCCGGGTTACAAGGCACTTAAGGTTGTTCTGGATGGTTCTCTTGCCATGATTTCCGAAAATGTATTGATTTACGCCACCTCGAACCGGCGGCACATGATACCGGAGTATATGCGTGATAACCTTGCAACACGTCATTCAGGTGGGGAAATACATCCCAGCGAAGCGATAGAGGAGAAAATTTCCCTCTCGGAGCGTTTTGGTTTGTGGATTTCATTCTACCCTTTCGACCAGGAACAATATTTAAGTATTGTACGGTACTGGTTGATGATTCTCGGAATTGCGGAAATGACGCCCGAAATAAGACAGGAATCCCTGCAATGGGCATTGGAGCGGGGATCGCGCAGTGGGCGGGTTGCCTGGCAGTTTGCGAGAGATTTCGCAGGACGACAAAAGTCGGTCAATTAACTTATTCTTAAATCAATGGAAGCATCATCCATCGTTGAAGTCGCTGTCGCTGTGATTATCAGGCCCGATGGAAACTTTCTACTGACCTGCCGTCCGGCAGGGAAACCCTATTCAGGTTACTGGGAATTTCCCGGTGGTAAGGTTGAAGCTGATGAAGCGCCACTTCATGCGCTCGATCGGGAGTTGCAGGAAGAATTGGGCATACAGATGATCAAGGCTGTTCCCTGGATTACACGTAAATTCTTATATCCCCATGCTACTGTAAGACTGCACTTTTATCGAGTTACGGAATGGTATGGCAATCCTCATGGGCGCGAAAATCAAATGTTGTTGTGGCAGTCACCCGGCAATGTTGATGTTACGCCCATGTTGCCTGCAAACGCCTGCGTATTGCGCACACTGCTGTTACCACCCATTTATGCCATAACGCATGCTTCAGCGATGGGTATTGAAACATCTGTACAGCAAATAAGGCAGGCAGTGCAGAATGGATTGCGTTTAATACAGATCCGTGAAAAAACAATAGACGGACGGCTTCTCCAGAATTTTACCGAACAAATTATTTCGCTCGCACACAGCGCTGGAGCTCAGGTTCTGATTAACAGTGAAACAGAATATCAACATAAAGCAAGTACTGCTGATGGTATTCATCTGTCTTCCGCTCAGCTCATGGCGTTAACTGAGCGACCTGAGTCCGGATGGTGTGGCGCCTCCTGCCATAATGCTGAAGAGCTTAATCGAGCGGAAGCATTAGGGCTTGATTTTGTTGTGCTTGGCCCGGTTTATCCGACACTGAGTCATACGGATATCAAACCATTAGGGTGGCAGAGATTTGCCGCTTTGATCCGTAATTATTCATTACCGGTTTATGCACTGGGTGGCATGACCTATCACGATCTGACAACGGCTCAGGAAATGGGCGCGCATGGTATAGCACTCATGCGGGGTATTGCCGAGCTATAAGCGCCGGATACCTGTTTTTATCCTTGTGAAATGATTAATCTGAGTTCTCGATTTTGTGTTCTGATTGCTGTATACGATAGGATTCCTGCGCCCATTGGGCAAGATCCGTGGTTTTACAACGCTCAGAACAAAAGGGACGATAGGTGTTATTTAAATCCCATAAAACGGACTTACCACACTGAGGGCAGTTAACAATACGTTGTTTCATAATCAAGGCTACAAAGGAATAATTCAGGAATAGTTCAGGGACAGTTTGAGTTTATTTATTTTTTAATTTTATCATTTCATCCATGAATGATAAAACATCGAGTACAACAGTAAACAATATGAATGGCAGCGTAAAAAATGAATTGCCACCTGCTATATTTCTGATGGGACCCACTGCAAGTGGCAAAAGCCATGTGGCGCTGGAAATTGCCAAACAGTTTCCAATCGAAATCGTCAGTGTGGATTCTGCTCAGGTTTATCGTTTGATGAACATTGGTACGGCTAAACCCAATCAGGTAACAATGGATGAAACGCCGCATCATCTCATTGATATACTCGATCCTGTCGAAAGTTATTCTGCGGCGCAATTCCGCAAAGATGCGCTCGCGGCGATGCACGAAATTACCCAGCGAGGCAATATTCCGTTATTGGTGGGCGGCACGATGCTTTATTTTCAGGCGTTACTGGAGGGGCTTTCTGATTTACCTCCTGCAGATAATAAATTGCGTCAATCCATTGAAAGTGAAGCGGCAGATTCAGGATGGCCGGCGATGCATGAGAAACTTCGCAGATTAGATCCGGAAACGGCGGAGCGCATCAAACAAAATGATACTCAGCGCATTCAGCGCGCATTGGAAGTATGTCTGATCATGGGGCGTCCGATGTCCGAAATACTGATGTCCCCACGAAATTTTTCCTTACCATACCGCATTATTTTCCTGGCCTTGCAACCCTCCGATCGCAGTCAACTGCATCAGCGCATTGCTTCCCGTTTTGAAAATATGCTGAATCAGGGATTGGTGGAAGAAGTGGCATTGATTCAAAAACAATTCGAAATCCACCCCGGACTACCTTCCATGCGTTGCGTCGGATATCGCCAGGCATTGCTTTATCTTAACCAGGAAATTACGTTAAAGGAGCTGCATGACAGTGGTATCGCCGCAACCCGACAGCTTGCGAAGCGACAATTGACCTGGTTACGCAGTATAATGCGGAAATATGATGTCATTGAATTTGACTGTTTGGCTGATGATCTCGTGAACCAGGTTTGTGTTCGATTGCACGCACTCAAAACATTAAAAACCGTGCAATAAAGCATGAAGTACAGAACCGAACAATTTTGATCAATGTCAACATACGATATGCAGTTCTATGAGAATCTGCTTTTTCCAGAATAAGTATCGTTTTTTGATTTTTTTATCGCGTAATTTTAAAAGGAGATGGAATATGAAATATTCTTTGTTGGTCATTATTTTTGCAATCTTTGCTTTAAGTGCATGTGGTGAGCCAAGACGAACCCCTGACGGACACTTAATGGATAAACCAACACCATCTGCATACGATGCGGGTGATTTTGATACTACGCCGCGAGATTCTGATTAATTTGCCGTTTGGTGGGCTGTCTTTATAGATACCGGATGATCAATAACTGGATTTTTTTGATCATCCGGTCCCGTACTTGTTTATGGCTGTTCGTTAGCGCTATGATTAACAGCAGGCAAACGCGAACGTCAGATTATTAGATGTAATCATGTATTACCATCAGAATAATAAATCTGGTTCTCGAATTATTTCAAAGGTCAAGGCACATTCGATAGGAAGTAACATCATGTTTAATCGGTATAGTCTATTAATACTTACTCTTCTGGTGATCACGCCATTCATCTTGAGCGGATGCGAAAATTACGCGGAAAGAACGCATGAATCCTGGGTTGAAGCACCATCAGGTGTTTTTTATGATGATTCAACGATTTATGCGAGAATATCGTATGCGATCAATACAGATTCCGCACTGCAGGGTAGCGATATCGATATCAAGGTGGATGAGGGTAAAGTCTTATTGACAGGAACCGCTGCGAATCAGGATCAGATTACACGAATAAACATGATTTCCTGGATGGTTGATGGTGTTAAAGGTGTCGATATGCAGGTTACAGTTGGGCCATTAAATTGATTTTCTGACAGCAGCTAAAAAACACTGCTGAAAAAACGGATGAATTCGGATTCAATCCTTATATATCTGTTGAATAATAGAATACCATCTGTTGATCCCGATCGACTGACGTTCGTGCTGTTCCGCTATTCCCGCTGTTCCTGCCCGCTACCTGGCCTTCGGAGCACATTTTCTTACGATCTATGCATTGTATATTCTCGTCATGTTATGTATTTATGGGGGTACTAATTAATGATAAAACCCATCAGATGTCTTGTAGCACCCTATTAAACCTGTATTCTGAATTTTTAATAAACCGCAGATAATTGAACAAAAAATAATAAGCCAGAAGCCGTTTTGCCTATAATTTGCCACGATTTAGTTCTATAATGTTAGTAACTGTAAAATTCTGATACCCATTGTGTCAGTAAAAACCATACGCAACACTGGATGAAATATTATTCCAGGGCGTACTAAAGGGAGGGTGTACGTTGTATTGTACTGAGTGTGACTATATTGTATTAAAGGAGTATCTAAAATGGAAACAAAACAGCTGCTGGATGAAATCAGAGAAATTAACCTGGCTTATCTGTTACTTGCGCAACAAATGATACGTGATGATAAAGTATCTGCCATGTATCGATTAGGCATTAATCAGGATGTATCTGATATCATAGAGAAACTGACAACCAGTCAGCTTCTGAAAATGGCTTCTTCGAACAGCTTGTTGTGCCGGTTTAGATTCAACGATGCTTTGATAGCTGAATTGCTGTCAAATGATAGCCGCAGTGACAACAATGCCGTTTCTCAATCGCATGCCGCAATATTAATGGCGGGCCATCCTGCCGAAGTCATTAACTGAAAAACATAACAGATGTTTTTTCTTGTTGTGGATGGGGCTTAAAGGAAATCACACTATATGCGGAATAAAAGTATTCTGAGAGAAGCCATTCAGATTCAACTGGCATCCGAATTGATCCGGCTTGGCGCCCGTCTACAGGTATTGGAAGTAAATTCAAACTTAAGCCGCGAGAGGCTTGTAAAATTATATAAAGAAATCAGAGGAGTATCACCTCCGAAAGGTATGCTTCCCTATTCCGAAGATTGGTTTATGAGTTGGCAGCCTAATGTTCATTCCTCATTATTCATCAATATTTACAATTTTATTACTACTTATTCAGACACTAAAGGTGTCGATGCTTTAATCAAAAGCTATAAATTATATTTAGAGCATATCAGTGCGAATAATCTTGAACAGGTACTCAGTCTCACGCGTGCATGGACATTGGTTCGATTTGTGGAAAGCGAGGTACTGTGCGTAGCGCCTTGTAAAAAATGCGGCGGTAAGTTTCTGGTTCATTCGCTGGATATACATTCAAACCATATTTGCGGATTATGCAATATTCCATCAAGAGCAGGCAAAACGAAGAAGGCAGCTTGCAATAATGATACTGATAAAGCGCTGGTCTTATAAGCAGTAACCATCTTAGTAGTATTTTAGATTGACTATAAACTCAAGGCTCGATGGATGCGATCCATTGCTTTTTCCAGATTGGTGAAAGCGGTGGCAAAGGATAAACGCATATAACCTGCACAGCCGAAAGCCGAACCCGGAACAATGGCAACACTGGCTTTTTCCAGCAGATATTCACTGAGTGACAGGTCATTTTTATGCGGAATAATTCCTTTTGCATGCAGGTTGCTGATCGCTTCACGTGCATCGGCAAATGCGTAGAATGCACCGTCGGATAACAGACAGCGAATGCCGCTACACCGATTCAATGCGTCAGTGACAAACTGATTGCGTTCAATAAATGCAGCAACCATAGGTTCAATACAGGATTGGTCGCCATTTAACGCTGCTTCGGCAGCAACCTGGGAAATTGAGCTGGGGTTTGAGGTGCTCTGAGACTGAATATTCTCCATTGCAGTGATCACTTCGGCTGGGCCGCCGCAATAGCCAATGCGCCATCCGGTCATTGAATACGCTTTTGATACGCCATTCAATACAACGGTGCGCGGATACAGATCAGGGCAGGCATTGAGGATATTAACGAATGGATTATCGGACAACAACAGTATATGTTCATACATATCATCTGTTGCAATGAGAATCTGGGGGTGCTTTTTCAGTACATCGCCCAGTGCTTTAAGTTCATCAAACGTGTACACTGCACCGGAAGGATTGCTGGGGCTGTTGATGACAAACATTCTGGTTTTTGGGGTAATGGCTTCTTCAAGCTGTTGTGCATTAATTTTGAAGCCTTGTTCGATGCCTGTTTCCAGAAATACCGGTTTTCCTTCGGCGATGATGATGATATCGGGATAAGAAACCCAATAAGGTGCCGGAATAATCACTTCATCACCAGGATTTAACGTCGCCAGCGCCAGATTAAAAAAACTTTGTTTACCACCGCATGAAACCAGTATTTGTCTGGTATCGTATTCAAAATTATTTTCGCGCCTGAATTTGTCGGCAATGGCTTTTTTCAAGCCTGGCGTGCCACCAACCGGGGTGTATTTGGTAAAGCCTTTATTAATTGCGTCAATCGCTGCATTTTTGATATGCTGTGGCGTGTCGAAATCAGGTTCCCCGGCGCCTAACCCAATAATATCCTTTCCCTCAACCTTCAATCGGGCTGCGCGCGCTGTCACGGCAAGAGTCGGTGAAGGTTTGATGGCTTGTACGCGATTAGATAGATTCACAGCATATCCTTCATTCTAAAATTAGGCGGGGCAGCATGTTAAAATTAAAACGGATTTATCAACAATAATAACGAAGCCGGAATTATACCTGTGATTGAGACCTTCCCCAATAGTTTGTATAAATTACACCAAGCATTTAAACCCGCAGGGGATCAACCTGAAGCAATTCGGCAACTGATTGAAGGCATTAACGATGGGCTGGCCTATCAAACATTGCTGGGTGTCACGGGATCCGGAAAAACATTTACCGCTGCTAATGTGATCGCACGTCTGGGGCGGCCTGCCATTCTGATTGCACCGAACAAAACGCTTGCCGCGCAACTGTATGCTGAAATGCGTGAGTTTTTCCCGAAAAATGCAATTGAGTATTTTGTGTCCTATTACGATTACTATCAGCCCGAGGCTTATGTGCCGTCGCGCGATCTTTATATCGAAAAAGACTCCAGTATCAATGCGCATATCGAACAAATGCGCTTATCGGCAACCAAGTCATTACTTGAACGTGAAGACACGATTATTGTGGCGACCGTTTCCTGCATTTACGGTATCGGAGATCCGGTAGATTATCACGGCATGATTCTTCATCTGCGGATGAACGAGAAATACACCCAGCGTGACATTATTAAACGGTTGACTGAAATGCAGTACGAACGCAATGAAATAGAATTCGCGCGCGGCATGTTTCGTGTCAGGGGCGATGTGCTTGATGTTTTTCCTGCGGAGAGTTCTGAAGCTGCAATCCGCATATCGTTATTCGATGACGAAGTGGATGATTTATCGTTATTCGACCCGTTGACCGGCCGTGTATTGCAGAAACTGTCGCGTTACACCGTGTATCCCTCGAGTCATTATGTGACACCGCGGAGCACAACACTGCGTGCAATCGAAACGATTAAAGCCGAACTGCGCGACCGGCTGGAGTATTTTTATAACAACCATCATCTGGTGGAAGCACAGCGTTTGGAACAGCGCACCCGGTTTGATCTCGAAATGTTGAATGAACTCGGTTTCTGTAAAGGCATTGAGAATTATTCCCGCCACCTTTCCGGCAAAAACCCGGGTGAACCGCCACCCACCCTGATTGATTATCTGCCCAAAAATGCATTGATGTTCATCGATGAAAGCCATGTCACCGTGCCGCAGATCGGCGGCATGTACCGTGGCGATCGCGCACGCAAGGAAAATCTGGTGCAATACGGATTCCGCCTGCCTTCAGCGCTGGATAACCGTCCTTTAAAATTCGAAGAGTTTGAGAAGATGATGCCGCAGACTATTTTCATTTCAGCCACACCCGCCGACTATGAACACAAACATAGCGGAAAAGTTGTTGAACAAGTGGTGCGCCCGACCGGACTCGTCGATCCGATTATTGAGATTCGCCCGGTCACAACACAGATAGATGATCTGATGTCGGAAGTGAATCTGCGCGCCGCAAAAAATGAGCGTGTGCTGGTAACCACGTTAACCAAACGCATGGCGGAAGATCTCACCGATTATTTTTCGGATCATCAAATACGGGTGCGTTATTTACATTCAGATATCGATACGGTTGAGCGCGTTGAAATTATCCGTGACCTGCGGCTTGGGCAGTTTGACGTCCTGATTGGCATCAACCTGTTACGTGAAGGACTCGATATTCCGGAGGTTTCCCTGGTTGCCATACTGGATGCGGACAAGGAAGGTTTTCTGCGCTCAGAACGGTCATTGATCCAGACCATAGGCCGGGCAGCCCGCCATATTAACGGAACAGCAATTTTGTATGCCGACCGGATCACGCGTTCAATGCATGTCGCGATTGACGAGACCAATCGCCGCAGGGAGAAGCAACTGGTCTTTAATCAAACGCATCAAATTATACCGAGAACCGTGCATAAACGGATCAAGGATCTGATTGATGGCGTATACAGCATGGATTCTGCGCAAAGAAAACTTAAAGCCGCAGAAACACAAGTTAATTATGATGCCATGAATGAACGCCAGATCAGCAAGGAAATTCAGCGCCTGGAAAAACAAATGCTGAGCGCAGCCAAAAATCTGGAATTTGAACAGGCGACGCAATACAGGGATGAAATCAAGCGGCTGAGAAATCGATTGTTTATTGGCGCAGAAGAGATTGAGTAAGCCTATTTTTTAACCATCGTGGATGACACAAAGATAACGTGCCGGAATGTCCGGTTCAGTGTGTTGCTGGTGAAGTTTTCCATTGACATGCTGCGCACAAAGCGAATGTGATCGCCCGGTTTGACCTGAGTCGTCGGTGCCGCAATCCAGAAACGTCTGCCAGCGTTTTCCAGTTCCATGTAGGTGTAGCCAGTGGTGTCCAGAACTTCCATGACTATACCTTCATCATTAGACAATGCGCCATTTTCAGCCACGCGTAATTCTTCATGCTGCTGTGCTGAAACATGGAATGGATAAGCCAGCAGACAGCTGGTCAATAACATCGCAGATAACGCAGAAAATCTCATTTTTCCTCCAGAAATAGTTTAATTAAAAACTGTCAATCATACACTGCTCTATTTTTTAGTTCCAATCGGGTTTTTGAGCGTTTGTTCAGTTCCCGATGCCTGCATGTCCTGCCGTACCTTTTCATACAGGCAGATTGAAGCTGCGGCTGCCGCATTCAGAGATTCAATTTTTCCGGGCATGGGTATCGAAACCATATCTGTAACGGCCTGTTGCATTGCTTCTGACAGTCCGCCGCCCTCATTGCCGAAAACAAACGCGGTCGGTACGGTGAAATCAAATTGATAAAGATGCTTCGTTGCGGTAGGCGATGTCCCGAGTACCTGGCCTTGGAGGCGGCTGGCAATGTCAGTGAGGTTGCAATCGATATGAATTTCCAGGACAAAATGCGCGCCCATCGCGGCACGCAGCGTTTTCGGTGACCAGACATCGGCGCAATCCGGGGAAACAAAAACGTGATCTACGCCCGCGCTGGCAGCGGAGCGCAGAATGGTGCCGAGATTGCCGGGATCCTGAATGGTTTCGAGTAAAACGCAGAACTGATGATGAATAGAATTGTTCGGGTAGGCGGTTTCCGTTTCCGTATCTGTTTCCGGTATGGCAATACACGCGAGTATGCCGGTAGGCGATAATACGGGGGAAATTTTTTGAAATACAGCATCACTCATTCGAATGATCTGGGTTTTATTCTGTGCATTGTAGTATTCCTGTAACGCAGCAAGTGCGTGATTTTTCTCGCCGGTCTCGCTGATAATCAGATTGCGTGGAATATTGCCGGCAGCGAGATAAGACTGAATCAGATGAATGCCATCAAGCAGGGTGAGCCCTGATTGTTTACGAAACCGGGTAGATTTCTGTAGTCTGACAAACTGTTTGACAACCGGGTGTTCGCGGGATGTGATTTGCAGCATTAAAAATGCGCTACGTCTTAAACCGATATTCCGCCGACTTTGCATGCGCGGGCAAGCCTTCACCATGCGCCAGAATCGAAGCGATCGACCCGAGTGTGGCGGCGCCTTGTTCCGATACCTGTATCAAACTGCTGCGCTTCTGAAAATCATAAACCCCGAGTGGGGAAGAGAAGCGCGCAGTCCGCGATGTCGGCAGTACGTGGTTAGGGCCTGCGCAATAATCGCCCAATGCTTCACAAGTATGCCTGCCCATGAAAATGGCCCCGGCGTGTCTGATTTTGTTTACCCAGAATTCCGGGTTGTCGACCGAAAGCTCCAGGTGCTCCGGGGAAATTCTGTTGGCAAGTTCACAGGCTTCGTCCAGATCGCGCACCAGAATCAATGCGCCACGGTTTTCCAGTGAAGCACGGATGACTTCCTTGCGGGACATGCCTTCAATTTGTTTATTGATACTCTGCACAACAGCGTCTAAAAAATCAGCGTCCGGCGATAATAAAATGGATTGTGCCAGCTCGTCATGCTCAGCCTGTGAAAAAAGATCCATCGCAATCCAGTCCGGATGCGTTTTTCCATCGCAAATCACCAGTATTTCTGAAGGCCCGGCGACCATGTCGATGCCGACAATACCAAAAACGCGCCTTTTTGCCGCAGCAACGTAAGCATTGCCCGGCCCGACGATTTTGTCGACCTGTGGAATAGTTTCCGTTCCATAGGCTAATGCACCTACGGCCTGCGCGCCACCGATGGTAAACACACGATCAACCTGGCTGATTGCCGCGGCTGCCAACACCAGGTCATTTTTCTCGCCGTGCGGTGTCGGGACAACCATGATGAGTTCTCCAACGCCGGCGACTTTGGCCGGGATTGCGTTCATCAGTACCGAAGAAGGATAGGATGCTTTGCCGCCCGGTACATAAAGACCGACACGATCAAGCGGGGTGATTTTCTGACCCAGCAATGTATTATCGGATTCCCGGTATTGCCACGATTCGCTGACCTGTTTTTCATGATAGCTTTTTATCCGCGCGGCAGCTTGCTCCAGCGCCTGACGTTGCAGGTGGGGCAGGGTGTGCAGCGACTGCTGAAGGCTTTCCTGTGTCAGTTCAAGCTCTGCTAGCGTACTGGCGTTCGTATGATCAAATCGGTTGGTGTAATCTATCAGCGCTGCGTCACCGCGCGCTTTGATTTCAGCCAGAATCTGCGCTACCGTGGCGTCAACCGATGCATCCATGGCATTTTCAAATGCCAGTAAGTCTTGCAGGGACTGGTTAAAGTGTTGATCGGTCGAATCGAGTCTTTTTACGTGAATCATATCAATACAATATCCAGATAAGAAATGGGCAACGACGGGTTACTGCTTGACTGCGTTTGCGAATGCATCCAGGATGGGCTGGATGGTTGTGCGCTTCAATTTTAAAGCCGCCTGATTGACAATCAAGCGGGAAGAAATCGGCATGATCTCTTCCACTGCGCGCAGATGGTTGGCTTTCAGCGTACTGCCGGTTGAAACCAGATCGACAATGGCATCGGCAAGCCCGACCAGCGGGGCAAGCTCCATGGAGCCATACAGTTTGATCAGATCGACATGCACGCCTTTATCTGCGAAGTGCTCGCGCGTGGTTTGCAGATATTTTGTTGCAATCCGTAGCCGTGCGCCCTGACGCACCGCCGAATCGTAATCAAATCCTTCGGGAATGGCGACCATCATGCGGCAACGCGCGATGTTTAAATCCAGCGGTTGATAAAGACCGTTGCCGCCATGTTCCAGCAAGACATCTTTTCCTGCGATGCCCAGATCAGCCGCGCCATATTGGACATAGGTGGGTACATCGGATGCCCGCACAATCACCAGCCGCACATTGGCGCGATTTGTGTCCAGAATGAGTTTGCGTGAAGACGCCGGATTATCTTTGGCGACAATACCGGCAGCTTCGAGCAGTGGCGCGGTATCGTCGAAAATCCGCCCTTTTGACAGGGCGATGGTAATTTCAGCCATAAAGCTTGTGTTATGGATTATCGAAGATTTGCCTGCGCAAATTCCCAGTTGATCAATTTGTCGAGAATGGTATTCACATAATCCGCGCGACGGTTCTGGTAATCCAGATAGTACGCATGTTCCCAGACGTCAATCGTCAGCAGTGGACGTACATTCTGCGTAATGGGCGATTCGGCATTGCCGGTTTTGATAATGGCGATTTTGTCGCCATCCTGCACCAACCACGCCCAGCCACTGCCGAATTGTGTCATCGCAGCATTGGCCAATTCTTTTTTGCAGGCATCAAGACTGCCGAAGGATTGTTCGATTTTCTGCTTTAAACCGGCAGGAGGCTCGCCGCCGCCATTTGGACGGAGACTGTGCCAGTAGAACATATGATTCCAGATTTGCGCGGCATTATTGAAAATACCTGCTTTGTCAGCTTTCCCGGCGACTGCGCGGATAATCTGCTCGAGCGATTGCCCCGCCAGATCGGTACCGGCGATAAGATTGTTAAGATTGTCGACATAGGTTTTATGATGCTTGCCGTAGTGAAAGCTCAGCGTATGCGCAGAGATCACGGGCTCCAGCGCATTGTCCGCGTAAGGGAGTGGAGCAAGCACAAACTGTGATCCTGACATCGCAGTACTGGAAAAATTATCGAGATTGAGTGACATATGTGTCTCCTTTCTGAAATAGTTGCATAAACGATTGATGAAGGTTTTCATGATCTACAGATCGATTTTTATTCTTGTTATCGTTTCACGGTTAATTTCCGGGTTTGATTTCCGTGGTGAACGTTATCTTATTGTACCCTGCAAGACGCGCAGCCTCCATCACTGTAATGACGGATTGATGCGTGGCTTTTGCATCCGCATTGATGATAATCAGCGGATCCTGCTGATCCTGTGCCGCAGTACGGAGTGAATCGCGCAGATATTCCATGCTGGTTGATTTAACCGGCATCTGATTGATTGTGTATTCACCCATTGCGTCGACAGTTATATCGATTGCCGGTTTTTGCTCATTTTTATCAACTTCCTGTGCAGCCGCTTCGGGCAGCGTAATTTCAAGTTCGGCAAATTTGGAATAGGTTGTCGATACGACCAGAAAAATCAGGATGACCAGCAAAACATCGATCATCGGTACCAGATTGATTTCGGGTTCTTCTTTCAGTCTGCCGCGTTGAAAATTCATCGGAATGCGCTTTTGTTTACAGATATGGTTTAAAATTATATCCCTTGAGCCGGATAATATAAACAAGCAAGTTGCAGGAGCGCATCGCAGCAGCATCCCGGATAGTCATTCAAACGTACTGCTGATGCCGCTTTTGCACGATACCTTCTGGTTTCTGAATATTGTTTTAATTGACTGATTTTTTGACAATTTCTGTATCGCTATTTCATGAAAAATCCACTGGTGAGCGTCGTCATGGGCAGCAACAGTGACTGGGGCGTTATGCAGCATGCAGTTTCCATATTGAAAGCATTTGAAGTGCCCTGCGAAGTGCGTATTATTTCGGCACACCGCACGCCGGATATCATGTTTGAATTCGCGGAAACTGCTGCGACGCGCGGGATTAAATGCATTATTGCCGGTGCAGGTGGCGCGGCGCATCTACCCGGCATGATCGCGGCGAAAACAACCGTACCGGTATTGGGTGTTCCGGTTAATTCGCGTTATCTGAAAGGGCTGGATTCCCTGTTGTCGATTGTGCAGATGCCTAAAGGCGTGCCGGTAGCCACTTTTGCAATTGGTGAAGCGGGCGCGGGTAACGCGGCACTTTTTGCAATCGCGATGCTTGGCAATGAAGATAAACAGTTCAGGCAACAGCTCGAAGCGTTTCGCGACAGACAAGCCGAAAATGTTGCCGCAATGCGGTTACCCGATTAAATCATCCTAAAGTGCACAGCAATCCGATAAAAATCATTCAACCCGGCGCAATGCTCGGGGTGCTAGGGGGCGGGCAGCTTGGCCGCATGTTCACGATTGCTGCGCATCAGATGGGTTATCAGGTGACTGTGCTCGATCCGGATGTTGACAGCCCGACAGGTCGGATAGCGGATCAATTCATCTGCGCTGATTATGCCGATCAGACGGCATTACGGAAAATGCGGGCGCAATGCGCCGCGATTACCACCGAATTTGAAAATATACCGGCTGGAACGCTGGTACAACTTGCCGAGGTTTGCCCGGTCAGCCCGGATGCGCAGAGTGTCGCCATCGCGCAGAATAGAATCGCTGAAAAGCAGTATCTGCAGAACAATGGTTTTTCTGTCGCACCATTTACAGTGATTGATCGAACCACCACAGTAGACCTCGTGCCGGATCTGTTTCCGGGAATTCTGAAAGTCAGCCAGTTCGGCTATGATGGTAAAGGCCAGCGGCAGGTCGGCGATCAGGCCGGGTTGAGCGCGGCATTCGAAGACCTGAAGGCGGTGCCTTGCGTGCTGGAAAAAAAACTGCCGTTGATCTGTGAACTATCGATTGTACTGGCACGGGGTGCGAATGGTGACATGGAAAGTTTTCCTGCGATCGAAAATCAGCATGTCAACGGTATTCTTGATGTCAGCATTGTCCCGGCGCGAATAGACGCGGCACTTGCCCGCCGGGCTGACGCTATGGCGAGAAGATTGGCCGATACGTTAAATTATCAGGGTGTTCTTTGTGTCGAGTTTTTTATTGCGCAGGATGATCAGTTGTGCATTAATGAAATCGCGCCGCGCCCGCACAACAGCGGGCATTTTTCGATCGATGCCTGTGTCACCTCGCAGTTTGAGCAGCAGGTGCGTACATTGTGCAACCTGCCATTGGGGAATGCTATTTTGCATCAACCTAGTGTCATGGTAAATCTGCTGGGTGATGTCTGGCGTGAAAAAGCGCCGGACTGGACGCGAATACTTGATCAGCCCTCGGCCAAATTACATTTGTACGGCAAAAAGGAAGCGCGGGCCGGACGCAAAATGGGCCATTTCACGGTCATGGGCGAAACCGTTGAAAAAGCACTGGCAAGTGCACTGCGCATCCGCAAGTCATTAACAACCCGATAAAAAAGGATATCCCATTGGAAGCGGCTTTATTCGAAACCCATATCCAGAGTCTGCCTTTCGTGCATCGCGGCAAGGTGCGCGATATTTATGCCGTGGATGATGATCAATTATTGATTGTTCAGACCGATCGTCTATCCGCGTTCGATGTGATACTGCCGGACCCGATTCCGGGAAAAGGTAAATTGCTGACCGCATTGTCCGCATTCTGGTTTGCGAAACTGGCCTCTGTCATTCCCAACCATTTGACCGGCATTGCACCCGAGTTTGTCGTTGCGGCGCATGAACGTGACCAGGTTGCGGATCGTGCGTTTGTGATCCGCAGACTCGAACCGTTGCCCATTGAAGCGATCGTGCGCGGTTATATTGCCGGTTCCGGCTGGAAAGATTATCAGGCGACCGGTGCAATCTGCGGCATCCCATTGCCCGCAGGATTACAACAGGCCGAAAAAATACCCGGTGGCGCGATTTTTACCCCATCGACCAAAGCGCAGATTGGCCTGCATGATGAAAATATCGCGCTGAAGGACGTCGAACAACAGATTGGCAAAGAATTGACCGCCAAAGTCAGTGAAAAAGCCGTGCGGCTGTATACCGAAGCAGCCGACTATGCCGCGCAGCGTGGCATCATCATCGCCGATACCAAATTCGAATTCGGGCTTGATGCCGCCGGAGAACTGTATCTCATTGATGAAGTGCTCACGCCCGATTCATCGCGTTTCTGGCCGGTTGACCAGTACCGCATCGGTATCAGTCCGCCAAGCTACGATAAACAATTTGTGCGTGACTGGCTGGAAACACAGGACTGGAATAAAAAACCGCCTGCACCCGCGTTGCCTGAAAACGTCATCCGTCAGACGATGGAAAAATACCGTGAAGCATTGATGCGGCTGACTGCTGATTGAGTATTGCGTTACGCTGAATATATAACCCCTAACTAAGTCTAGGCATAATTATGCTCAATGAGTTTGAGGATATCAAAAAAGAACAGATAGCTAGGGCGCAAGTTTACGAGGAAAAAAATCATATGAAATGGCATATTTATCTTATTGGATTGTGTTAGAGAAGGGTTTAAAAATCGTTGACAAAGTTCGTCGGAGCGAAAAACTATATTGTGATATATGTGCTTGGAAAGACTATCTTGAAGAAAAAACGACGGAAAAACCAAAAGATATCAAATCATTTTCAATGCAAGAATCTGAGAAAATTCCAGATGTTAAGCTTGTGCTCGATTACTTAGGCAATGAATTAACGGTCGTTATGGAAATAATGAACACTACAAGTAAAAGTGGTTCAACTAAGTGGAGAGATAAACGGAATGGAATTCGCATAATGCAGATTCATTCGGATTACCAGATAAATATTTCGAATACAGAGATAAAATTAAAGATGGTATCGTTGAACTCGAGAATGCAATTAAGAATTACAAGACCCAACAATCAGCTGCATAAATACACCAAATTTGTCTTTCCGTTGGAAGGGCGGTTGCGGAAAAATTAAGTATGGTCTTCCGCATACGAGAATCGTTCATTCAATTTCTGGTGCAGTTTTTTGAGATTTCCTGGTGCAATCCAAGTTATCTAAAATAACGAATTCCTCGACAAAATCAATTAACATCATCAGTGGTGACAAACCATGAAAATCAACTTTACAAAGAAAGAATATCGAATTCTCGTCGAATTGCTTCACCTGGGTGACTGGATGCTGCATGCACATGATGAGGAAGAAAAGCCGGAAACCGGATTGTATCGCGCTTTGTGCCAGAAGATCTATTCCCACTTCAAGGAGATGGATTGCGAAGATCTTATTCAAAATGTCGGCGGAAAATTCTATGAAACGCGAAAGTTTGAAGATGCCATGCAGGAAAAAGTTGCAGCGTATGATCATGAGTCGTTCTGGGAAGCGCTGATCTCGCGTCTTGCTACAAGAGACGCGGAAGCCGCAGTGGGGTTGGAGCAATTTCGATCAATGGACGGATATGACCGGATAGAATTGATTCATGATAAGGAGCAGGCTTGGGTGGATGAGTTTTCGGAACATGGACTCACAAGACTTACCGTGCAGAGCAAGTCTGACGTATAACAACGCGTTGCCGACGACGACTGCTCTGCTGCGCACGTTTAGCCATGCCCGAGTGCGGTTGATAGGCTTTGGATATTTTTGCGGTTGATTTGTGTGCGAATCATGAAAAATGGTTTTGTTTTGTGCACCGGTAAATAATCACCTTTGCAGGTGATAGCGGCGGGTAGTAAAACTCTGCTAAAATAGCGGATTCTATATGTGTCACGCAAGGGAATCGTTTCATGGCTTATGTAGTTACTGAGAATTGTATTAAATGTAAATATACGGACTGCGTTGACGTTTGTCCGGTTGATTGTTTTCGTGAAGGCCCGAATTTTCTGGTCATCGATCCGGATGAATGTATCGATTGCACATTGTGTGTTGCAGAATGTCCCGTTGAAGCCATTTATGCGGAAGATGATGTGCCTGATTCACAAATCGATTTTATTGCTTTAAATGCAGAATTATCCAAAGAATGGCAGCCGATTATTGAGAAAAAAGAATCACTGCCTGACGCTGATGAATGGGCAGGTGTGGCCGATAAACGGGAACATCTGCAACGCTGAATCATGCAATGAAAGCATCGGCATGGCAACGTGAGTTTTTAACCCATGTTACATGCCGATACCTCACCGTTTCAATTCCTTTCACAAGAAAAACTTTTCAAATGCTTGAGCAGCGGAACAGCAGTAGCGACCGTTGTTACTGCCAACCGCAGATCAGCTCAGGCGCTCACAGACAGCTTTAACCGCTATCAACAGAGTCGGCAGCATACCGTCTGGCAAGCGCCGGATATACTGCCGTTCGCCTCTTTTCTGGAACGTATTTACATCAATGTGCTGTATTCCGGCACGAATGCCGAATTCCCTTTGCTGTTAACTGCTGTTCAGGCGCATATGTTGTGGGAGCGGATCATCCAATCCGATAAGACGGGAGGTGAGTTACTCAATATCACACACACAGCTCGACTGGCTTTTGAAGCCTGGCAGTTGCTGCATACCTGGCGATTGTCGGATGATTTCATACACTATCCGTTGAATGAGGATTCAATCACCTTCCGCGATTGGACTGAAGCCTATCAAAAACAGATCGATGAAAACAACCTGATTGATCCTGCCTGCCTTGGTGAGTTGATCAGCGCCATGTGCGCGCAAGGTGTTATTCGAAGACCGGACGAGCTGTATTGCTATGGTTTCGATCATTTTACACCGCAACAGATTGCGGTGCTGAATAGCCTGAAAGCATCTGGCAGCAGCGTGTGGCTGATCCCGCCGCTAGTGATTGAGCGTGGATCTTCAGGCGACGGATATGCGTATACCGTGCAGCGTGTTTGTTATACCGATGGGCAGGATGAAATATATCATGCAGCAGTCTGGGCGCGCTCCAGGCTGGAGGCAGATCCGTCTGTTTCGATCGGCATCGTTGTTCCGGCATTGACCCATTGGCGAAATGCATTGCAACGCATTTTCAGTGAAGTGATGCAGCCTGACGTGTGTGCGGCCTTGCCGCAGCCGTATCAACAACATTCGTCCCACCTGCCGTTTAATATTTCGCTGGGTTTGCCATTGCTGGATTATCCTCTGGTCGACACGGCATTGACGGTTTTGATGCTGGCATCACAAGCTATCGACTATGACTGCATCAGCGATATGCTGCGCTCGCCATTTATCGGCGGCGGTGAGACAGAAATCAATGCGCGTGCCTTGCTGGATACGCAGGTGCGGCGGCACGCAGCGCCAAATCTGACACTTGAGCAGTTCGTAGCGATATTGCAAATGACCTGTGATGGCAGGCACCATATCAGCCGTTTCGGAGCAGAGTGTCCGGTATTGATAAAGCATTTTTCACTGCTGTTCGATTTTTGCCAGCACGATGTGCCGCAAAAAGCGCAGCATGCTGATTACGCCAAACTGATTCTGCAAATGCTCCAGATCATCGGCTTTCCGGGTGAACGCACACTGGATTCCAGAGAGTACCAGACACGCCAGAAATTTCATGAAGCCGTGGCTGATCTTGCAACCCTGGATCGTGTCATACCGCAAACCGATTTTGCAGGCGCGGTCAGGCGGTTGAGTCATATCGTGTCAAATACATTGTTCCAGCCACAGACCCCGCCAGTGCCGATCCAGATACTCGGTGTTCTCGAGGCAACAGGTTTAGCATTTGATCATCTCTGGGTCATGGGGCTATCCGACGAACAATGGCCTTTGCGTCCACGTGCCAATCCGTTTTTACCTTATGCGTTGCAAAAAAAATCCCGTATGCCGATGGGATCAGCCACGGAGGCATTTGCGTTTTCACAACGGCTTACAGATGGCTGGATGAACAGTGCGAGCGAAGTAGTTCTGAGTCATCCGAAATTTAATAATGGTACTGATGCGCTGGAAATTTCACCGAGTCCGCTGATTCGATCGATACCGGAATGCAATATCGATTTGCCGCGCTACCAGAGTCATCGCGATTTAATCATTCAGCGTGCGCACCTTGAGCGTATCGTCGATAATCATGGGCTGCATGTAACCAAACATGAAGCTGGCGGCGGTGTTGCCGTCATCAAGGATTATGCCGCCTGTCCGTTCCGGGCATGGGCGCGGCACCGTATGGCTGCCGATTCGATGGATGAACCTTATGTCGGGCTGAATGCAATGGAGCGCGGAATACTGGTGCATCAGGTTCTGGCTTCGGTATGGCACAGGCTTGGGTCAAAACAGGCGCTGGTTGATATCAATCAGGGCGATCTGGATCGTATTCTGGCGGCTGCAAGTGGCGATGCTGTTCGCAGCATAAAACAAAAAAGACCCTATGCACTGTCAGACCGTCTCTTGTCTGTAGAACGTGGGCGCCTGATTCGTCTGGTGTGCGAATGGCTCGAAGTGGAGCGCGACCGAGAAGATTTCACGATTGCAGCGATAGAGCAGAGTCTTGTCATTCAAATCGGTGAATTGAAACTAAAAGGCCGGATGGATCGAGTCGACCAGCTTGCTAACGGCATGTTGCTCATTATTGATTATAAAACCAGACGATATAACGTTGAAGCAATGCTGGGGGAGCGCCCTGATGAACCGCAGCTGCCTCTGTATCTTGTCATGGCTAATCCACCGTTACCCGATGCGGCTGGAGTTGCGTTTGCGTCGATAAAGTCGGCCGATATGGGGTTCTCGGCATTGGTTAACGGAGATGGTGTGTTACCGGGTGTCAGTACGTTCAATAAAACAGGTGCAGGTCAAGCATTTGCAACCTGGGTGGAACTGTGTGATCAGTGGAATAGCGTTTTTTTACAGCTTGCCAGTGGTTTTATGGAAGGTGATGCGCGGGTAATGCCGAAAAATTATCCGGAAACCTGCCGTCATTGTGATTTTCAACCTTTTTGCCGTATCGGTGAGCGTCTTGCCATAACGGAAGATCAGGATGGCGCAAGTGAATGATTTCAACGACATCCCTGATGCCGATGAACGTCTGCGGGCGCTCGATCCGACAAAATCGTTTATTGTTCAGGCACCGGCCGGATCGGGTAAAACAGGTCTGCTGATCCAGCGTTATCTCCGTTTGCTATCTTGTGTCGACAATCCCGAGGAAATCGTCGCCATTACCTTTACCCGTAAAGCGGCTGCAGAAATGCGCGAGCGTATCTTGAAAGCATTGCAATCGGCAGGTGCTGCGGAGGGGACGGTATTAAAGAACCGTAATGCATTTGAGCAGTTAACGCATGAGCTTGCGAGCAATGCTCTGCATCATGATCAATTGAACGGGTGGCAGATTCTGGAAAACCCGGCGCGATTGCGTATTCAGACAATCGATTCCTTATGCGCATCGCTGACCCAGCAGATGCCGATATTGTCACAATTCGGCGCTCAACCTGAAATAACTGAAAATGCATCGGAACTTTATATTCACACCGCGCATGCAACCATCGAATGGTTAAATGAGAATGATGCGATTGCCGACGATCTTGAGCAATTATTCGTTCATCTGGATAACGATACCGAGCGTATCGTCAACCTGCTGGTTGAGATGCTGGCGCGGCGGGATCACTGGTTGCGCCATATCCATGGTAAAACGCGCGAGGAACTGGAAGCTTCATTACAGGCGCTGCGGCACAGCACGGTTGAACATCTATCCAAAGTGTTCCCTGCGGCGCTGGGAAAGGAGCTGATTGCGCTGGCGCGTTATGCAGCTGCACATCTGATGGCTATGGAAGTGTCCTCCGTGATTACGCAGTGTGATGGTCTGACAACGATGCCGGATACCGTTGAACAATGGTGCAGTATTGCCGAAATGCTGCTCACTCGTGATGGTCATTGGCGTAAACAGATTACTAAACAGCAGGGCTTCCCGTCTGATGGTGCATCCGCAGAGAAAGCAGCGGCGCGTGAGTGGAAAGCGCGCCTGGTGAAACTCATACAAACGTTAGATGAAAATGACGCATTACGTCAGGCTTTGGTTGCGATTCGCGACTTGCCGCCACCCGGATACACTGATACACAGTGGGAAATATTAGGTGTAATCACACGCTTGCTGCCGTATGCCGCAGCGGAGCTGAAACTGGCTTTTCATGCTGCCGGTCAGGTCGATTTTACTGAAATTTCGCAGCGTGCCGTTCAAGCGCTGGGTGAAGCTGAAATGCCGACAGATCTGGCATTGCATCTGGATTACCGGATCAGGCATCTGTTAATCGATGAATTCCAGGATACATCGATCAGCCAGTTTCAACTGATCGAAAAACTGATTTATGGATGGACAATGCATGATGGGCGCAGTTTGTTTGCTGTGGGGGATCCTATGCAGTCGATTTACCGTTTCCGCGAAGCCGAAGTTGGATTGTTTTTACAGGCGCGGCAATTCGGAATCGGCAACGTCCAATTGGAATCCGTGACGCTGAGCAGTAATTTCCGCTCGCAACGCGGCATTGTAAACTGGGTTAATCAGACATTTCAGCAGATTATGCCCGCGTTCGAAAACAGTGCGGTTGGCGCGGTAGCGTATACGCCTTCATTTGCGGTGCATACCGAGCACACGGGGCGTGCCGTAACGTTGCATCCACTGTTCGAGAAAAATCGTGTGCAAGAGGCACAGCAGGTCGTCGCAGTGATTCAGCAGGTCAGAAGTGAGAATCCGGATGATTCGATCGCAATTCTGGTGCGTAACCGCAGTCATTTGAGCGAGATCGTTAATCTTCTGAAAACAAAAGATATTCGTTTTCGTGCGGTGGATATTGAAGCGCTGAATCAGAAACCGGTGATACTCGATTTATTAATGCTGATGCGCGCTGTTCTCAATCTCGCCGACCGCATCGCATGGCTGACCGTGCTGCGGGCGCCCTGGTGTGGATTAACGCTTGCCGATTTGCAGGCTTTGGTGTCTTCTGAATTTGTCTCCGATGACAGTGATACGCATGACAAATCATTAACCGTCTGGCGCTTAATCAATGATGAACGTTACTGGTCCGGTGTTTCGGAAGATGGTAAAAACCGTTTACGGCGAATGCAGAAAGTGTTTGCGCAGTGTATTCAGAATCGTTTTCGAATGCCGTTGCGTTTGACGGTTGAAACAATCTGGCAGGCGCTGGGCGGTCCGGGGTGCGTGGATAATGATTCGGAAGGCATTGCGGCGAATATCCGCACGGATGCACAGATTTTTTTTGAATATCTTGAAAAATATGATACGGCGGGAAAAATTTCCAGCTGGACTGCTTTCAGGAATGGCCTGACAAAGCTTTTCGCATCCCCTGATTTACAGGCTGACGATCGTTTGCAGATCATGACGATCCATAAATCCAAAGGGCTCGAGTTTGATACAGTGCTGATACCGGGCCTGGGCCATTATCCCAGAAATAAATCACGTCAGTTGCTTCAGTGGATGGAGCTGCCGCGAACCCAGGGAAAGGCAAATTCCGGCGTGTTAAACACTGCGCTTAGAGAAACGGATTTATTTCTTGCGCCGATTCAGGAAGCGGGTAAGGATAATGACAACATTAACCGGTGGATGACGCAGCTTGAACAGGATAAGGAAAATTTCGAAGCCGAACGATTGTTGTATGTTGCGGCAACGCGCGCTAAAAAATTCCTGCATTTATTCGGGCATGTTCATTTAACCGAAACAAATAAGGATAAGCCCATTCGTTCGCCAAGGATAGGAAGCCTGCTGAGTAAGCTTTGGCCGGTGGTCGAGAAAGATTTTATGACTTCATTAGGTTTGCACAAAATCGAACAGCACGATCCGGTGGAACGTGAAAAGGTCGTATTCGATCAATCGATCGTGCGATTGGTATCGAACTGGCAGCTTCCCACTGCGCCGCAAGCAGTCGTGTGGAAATCCATCGATGTCGACATGAATCAAGAGGGCATTGAATTTTCCTGGGCCGGTGAAGTTGCAAGGCATATTGGCAGTATTGTGCATAGAACCTTGCAGCAGATGGCCGAAGATAAACTGGAGGGATGGGATAATAGGCGTATCCACTCCATGCGGAAAATTTTCAAACTCGGATTGCTCGACAATGGATTAAGCGCTGATAGCGAAATTCTGGAACAGGCGATTGATCGTGTTACAGCGGCCTTAATCAATACGCTGGCGGATAAACGCGGGCGCTGGTTATTAAGTGAAAAAAACGAAGCGCATAATGAACTGAAATTAACCCGTGTCACGACGCATAAAACAGTTAATTATGTAATAGATCGTACATTCTGCGATGACAATAATATTCGCTGGATAATTGACTATAAAACAAGCAGTCACGAAGGTTCGGGCGCGGAACTATTTTTGGACAGGGAATTAGATCGCTATCGAAATCAACTCAACAATTACGCTGAAACCTTTCGAAAAATCGAGAAACGCAGAATTTTTTTAGGATTATATTTCCCGCTGTTAAACGGATGGCGGGAATGGGAATATCATGGAAATATTTCAGATTGAGTTGACTAAGTATTTGATACAAAGAATAAGATTCATGATGACACAATAGCGTATGCCAGAAAAAATTAAAGAAAAGATAAAAATAGTCTTTGGATTTTTCAACCTCAATTCGTTTTTAGTCCATTTGAATGTTGAAATGAGAAATATTATCCATTAATATTAGAAAATCCATGTGAGGCTAGTGGTGATTACCTGATATATGACAAATGACTTGACTTTATAGGTTAAGGTCGACTAGCCTGTGGTCAGCAGC
>CAYXFV010000041.1:0-25325 GCA_964464365.1 uncultured Nitrosomonas sp.
CTCTCAAGAAATAGAGTCTCCTGTAAACCCGGGGCGATTCAATAATCGTCTTGTGACGAAAAGATGCTTGGCCATTGGGAGAACCCTTCCGAAAGAACGGTAACGTTCATGAGCCTGCTGCGTATGGACAGATCCGGATAGCTGTTCTTTCATATATAAATCTACATGCTTTACAAAATAATCGCCGAGGACACTTGGCAGCCTTCTTCCACCAGGATATTGTAGGTGCGGCAGGCGGCCTGCGTGTCCATGACTTCGAAGCCGATCTGCGTCTGCGTGATTCTGACTATCAGGCTGTAATCGGGAAAGCGGAGCTGCGTGCCGGTGCCGAGCAGGATGATTTCGGGTTTGTGCGGCAGGATGCTGTCGAAGCAAGTAGCCTGGATGAAACGCAGTGGAATCCAGGGTAATCGGCCACTTGCTAAGCTTGCTCGTGGCGGTGCTCCTATATGGGAACGTAGCGACCAACAGGAGATATGACGCGGGTAGGCGTTAGGCACAGTGCTTAGCTCAGCTTTGTTATTTCATTGAGTGAAGGCCAATCATATTACCTTCAGTGTCAAAAACCAATGCGATGAATCCATACTCTCCAATCGACATCTTTTCTTGTTGAATTTGCCCACCATGCTGGAGGGCGCGAGTTGCTTCGACAGCACAATCAGCACAGGAAAAATAGATTATCGTTCCTCCTGTTCCCGAATCCTTGCCATTCATCTTCACGATTGCTCCCGAGCTTCCGGGGATATCCATATCCATCGGAAAAGCCCATAACTCGATATCGACATTATCGGGACTCCCAAGGCGCTCAAGCGTCACTTGAAATGTGTTTTCATAAAATGCCTTAGCTCGGTAGGTTGGGATGAATGCAATGAATCCCGACATGTTCATGATGCCCGTGGCCGTGTTTATGGGTAGCATGAGCCGCACCGGTGATTGTTTCGATAGTGCTGTAGCAGAAAGTTTCTTCGGAAGCCTTAAACAGGAACGGATCCACTGGATCAATTTTGCCTTTTGGCGGATTTCAGACACAAGAATGCCTATATGGAACTATACCGCCAACCGAGGATTGTGCTGATCCGTGTCAGGTTATAAGTGGCCAACGTGAGAACCATCTGCGCTGTCACTTTCTGCAAACCACGGAATCGAGTTTGACGCAGTAAACCGACGGTCTTGGCTCAACATCACGATCATATCAGGCGGGAGCGGCGCACATGAAATATCGCATTACTGCTTATAATAAGCGGTATCAGCGATGGCTCAGTGCTAAAAGTTTTCTGCCGGATGGAAAATGGCTTTGGCTTTGGAGTAATCTGATAAAGTAGAATTCCATTCAACACTTTTTTGTACTATGAAATTTTCAGGCGAGATTACGCATTTATCGCAAAAGGGTTATGGCGTGGTTAGAAACGCGCAAAATGCCGTGTCGTATTTTGTGAGCGGGACCTGGCCCGGTGATGTCGGTGAATTCGAAGTCATCGATAAACCGGCGCATAACAAAAAATTTGCGTATGCCAGATTACTCCGGATGATCACGCCTTCCGCGCATAGGCAGCATCCTCCCTGCGTCTATATGAATCTGAAAGATCATCCATGTACCGGTTGCTCCTGGATGATCGCGGATTATGCCAGCCAGCTGGATCAGAAAAGAAAACGTTTCCTCTATGCCATGAAAAGAGTCGGGTTTGATACATCCGATTTTCCTTCAGTCCCGATACAGCCGGCGCCGCAGATCTTTGGTTATCGCAATCGCTGTCAGGTCAAAACGGACGGCAGGGTGCTCGGATTTATCAATGAGGAATCCGGCGCGATAGTCGCCGTGAATGACTGTATGGTATTGAATGCCGTGTGCAGGGCACTGTTAAAGGCTGCCATTACTATTCATTGTTTGCCGGATAAGTCGCAGCCGATTGCCGCCGGTAGCCAGCATTTCATTGATCTGGATGATGCAATGCAGATCAGTGAGATACAAATCGACCGCAGGCGCGCTTTTAAACAAGGGAACACGCAACAGAACGCATGGATGCGCGCATGGCTGAAGGAAAAGCTCGCACAAATCTCCAGTTTAACCAAGGTGGTCGAATTGTTTTGCGGATCCGGGAATTTTACGCAGATCATTGCTGAGTCACACTGTCAATCCGTGTTTGCCTGTGAAGCCGATCCGGCGGCCATAGCGCAGCTGCAATTGAAAAAACTGCCCAAAGTGAACGCAAGCGTGGTCGATCTGTTTGCGCCGTCCATCTGGCGGTCGCTGAAAAAACACGTCAGTGATGCGGATACGCTCGTGCTGGATCCGCCGCGTTCCGGATTAAAAAGACAGAACGGTTTTTTTGAAAGTTTCCGTGCTTTGAAGACAATCATTTATATTTCCTGTAACCCGGAGACTTTCGCACGTGATGCCTGGTTTTTCAGGCAGCAGGGCTGGTTGCTGGACGAAGTGCAGTTGATTGACCAGTTTCCGCATACACCGCATATTGAAGTGCTCGCGGTATTCAGAAAAATGAAGTGACAAAGGCAGCCCGGGTACGTCGAAAAAACTGCTGTACCATCATCTGTTTTTTTGCGGCGGTTTTTCTCGAGGTCTCCGGTGAATGGGGCGCGAATTATGCGCTATACTGAAATACATATTGGCATAGTCAAGGTGATTTGATGAAAATTCATGAATATCAGGCAAAGGAAATTCTCAGGCAATATGGTGTCATGACGCCGCGAGGGATTGCATGCTTCAGCGTGGATGAGTCGGTCAGTGCTGCGCAGAATCTCGGCGGCGATATTTGGGTGGTCAAAGCGCAGATTTATGCCGGTGGCCGTGGCAAAGGTGGCGGCGTCAAGGTGGCTCGGTCGCTGGAAGAAGTGGGTAAGCTCGCGGAATGCATGCTGGGCATGCATCTGATAACGCACCAGACCGGCCCCGAAGGACAAATGGTACGCCGTTTGTTTATTGAAGAAGGCGTTGATATCGCCAGGGAATATTATGTCGGCATGGTGGTCGACCGCGGCAGCCAGCGCGTGTGCCTGATGGCCAGTGCTGAAGGCGGTATGGATATTGAACAGGTTGCCGCGCAGACACCGGAAAAAATACACAAGGTTTATATCGATCCGATTGCCGGTTTGACCGATTCGGAAGCGCTCGACATCATTGCGAAAATTGGTATACCTGATGCCAGCCGCAACGAAGCCGGTACATTGTTAAAAAACCTGTATCAGGCTTTTGACGATAAAGACGCATCGCTGGTGGAAATCAATCCGTTAGCACTGACCGCAGATCATCACGTACTCGCGCTGGATGCAAAAATGAATTTCGATGACAACGCGTTGTTTCGTCATTCTGAGATTGTCGCGCTGCGCGACCTGGATGAAGAAGATCCGGTGGAAATCGAAGCCGCTCAGCATGATCTGTCGTATATCCCGCTGGACGGCAACATCGGTTGTCTGGTCAACGGCGCAGGATTGGCAATGGCTACTATGGATATTATCAAACTGTACGGCGGTAATCCGGCGAATTTTCTGGATGTCGGCGGCGGCGCAACTGCTGAGAAAGTCACCGAAGCATTTAAATTGATGCTGAAAAATCCCAGATTGACAGCGATTCTCGTGAATATCTTCGGCGGTATCATGAAGTGCGATGTGATCGCTGAAGGCGTGGTGCAGGCGGCGCGCGAGGTACATTTGGCCGTTCCACTGGTGGTGCGGCTTGAAGGCACCAATGTGCAGATCGGCAAGCGCATTCTGGCCGACTCCGGATTAGCCGTTATTTCAGCTGAAAATATGGCCGATGCGGCGCAGAAAGCCGTCAATGCCGCAGCAGCACACGGTTAAGCCACTCATCGGATAATCGGATTAGAAATTTTTCTCACCAATTTACTCACCAAGGGAGTTGACTGTAAATGTCCATTCTGATCAATCAAAACAGCCGGGTGATAACACAGGGAATTACCGGCAAGACCGGCCAGTTTCATACCCGCATGTGCCGGGAATATGCCAATGGCAATCAGTGTTTTGTGGCAGGGGTGAACCCGCGCAAACCGGGTGAGGATTTTGAAGGGATTCCAGTGTTCGCTACGGTAAAGGAAGCTAAAGCCGCCACCGGCGCGAATGTCTCGGTTATTTATGTGCCTCCGCCGTATGCGGCTGCTGCGATTGACGAAGCTGTCGATGCTGAACTCGATCTGGTTATCTGTATTACCGAAGGCATTCCGGTACGCGATATGATCCGCACGCGTTATAAAATGCGGGACAAAAAAACCCGTCTGATCGGCCCGAATTGTCCGGGTATTATCACACCCGATGAAATCAAGATCGGCATCATGCCGGGCTATATTCATAAGAAAGGCCGAATTGGCGTTGTGTCGCGTTCCGGTACATTGACTTATGAAGCGGTTGCGCAGTTGATGGAACAGGGCCTGGGGCAATCCACCTGCGTCGGAATCGGCGGCGATCCCGTCAATGGTCTGAAACATATCGATGTCATGCAGTTATTCAACGATGACGATGATACCGATGCGGTACTGATGGTGGGTGAAATCGGCGGAGTCGACGAAGAGGACTGCGCGCGCTGGGTGAAAGCCCATATGCGCAAACCGGTTGTCGGTTTTATTGCCGGTGTGACAGCGCCGCCCGGCAAACGCATGGGGCATGCCGGTGCAATTATTTCAGGCGGCAAAGGCACGGCCCAGGAGAAACTGGCTGTCATGGAAGAATGCGGTATTAAAGTGACGCATAATCCTGCCGAAATGGGCAAGCTGTTAAAGTCGGCCCTGGGTTAAGAAAGATGATATTGGGATACTATTGATGCGTACTAAACACTGGGTTTTTGCAGGCTTTATGATGCTGACACTGGTCGGGTGCGCCGGGATCACACTAGTGCAAACACCGCCGGAAAAACCGGTTGTTAAGCCACCCAAACTGCCACCGGGTAAGGTGCAGCGACCTGCCGGGCCACTGCCGCCCAGTACGCGACCCACATACAACTTGATGGGTTATCCGCCTGCCGTTCAGGAAGGTTATATCGATGGGTGCGAGACCGTCAAGAAATCGCAGTGGGGTTTTAAAGATATGAAACGTTATCAAGCCGACGAACAATACCGCATGGGGTGGGATGATGGGTTTTTCATCTGTGGCAACAAACGATAGACCGATATTCAGGCATGATCATTTCGTTGAATGACCATCCCGGCGACAGGTAATGCGTATGATGAAATTGAAATATAGCGGCATTCTGGTCATCACTGTGGTGTTGCAGTGGATGATGTCAGTGTCAGGTATAGCACTGGCACAGCAACTGCCCGATACGTTAAAACAGAAATTCGAACAAGCGGGTATTCCGGAAACGGTGCTGGGCATCTATATTCATCAGATCGGTGCGGAACAGCCGATTATGGCGGTCAATGCCGAGACAGCGATGAACCCGGCATCCGTGATGAAACTGGTGACGACTTATGCAGGACTTGAAATGCTGGGCCCCGCATATTCGTGGCAAACTGCGTTATATGCGCATGGCAAAATCACTGACGGGGTTTTGAACGGCGATCTGGTCATCAAAGGATATGGTGATCCTAAACTCGATCTGGAAAATTTCTGGTTGTTGATCCACCGGTTGCGCCACACCGGACTGTACGAAATCACCGGCAACCTGATTCTGGACCATACGTATTACGATATTCCTCAGGATGATCCGGGCGCATTTGACGGCCAACCGTACAGAACCTATAACATTCTCCCTGAAGCGTTGCTGGTCAACTACCGTTCCACGGAACTGCATTTTATTCCCGATGTGGCCAACAAATCCGTCAAGGTTGTTGCGGATCCCATTCCTGAATCGGTCACGCTTCTGAATTATTTGAGAATGACGGACAGCGCCTGCACCGGCGATTGGCGCAATGGGGTCAATGTTGATATTCAGCCCGGTCAGGATGAGCGCGGTACTGTGCTGATCGCCGTCAATGGCGCTTACTCTGCGCGATGCGGTCGGCAGTCGATGTTACTCGGCCTGCATGACAGCGCAACCTATACCCGTGAACTGTTCAAACGTTTATGGCAGCAGCAGGGGGGCGTATTCAAGGGCGATGTTGTCACAGGTGCTGCTCCGGGTGGGTTAACTCCGATCAAGATTTATCATTCTCCGCCGCTGGCCGATATCATTCGCGGCATCAATAAATTCAGCAACAATATTGCCGCACGGCAGCTGTACTTGACCCTGGGTACAGTGGGGTCGATTCAAAAAAACCAAGCGCCGGCGACACTTGAAAAATCGGCACAGGCCCTTCAACGCTGGCTGGCATCGAAGCAGTTGTTTTTTCCGGAACTGGTTATCGAAAACGGCTCCGGTCTGTCACGTACTGAACGCATCAGTACACGGCATATGGGCCTGCTGTTACTCGCTGCGTTCAAAAGTCCGGTAATGCCCGAATTTATCGCTTCAATGCCGATTGCCGCCGTTGACGGAACCATGAGAAACCGGTTGCACGGTACAGCGGTCAGTGGTCTGGCACACATCAAAACCGGTTCTTTAAACCATGTCAGAACGCTCGCGGGCTATATGCTGGATAAATCCGGACAGCGTGTGGTCGTGGTGATTTTTGTCAACCATGCGCTTGCTGCACAGTCGCGTACTGCGATGGATGCGGTATTGCAGTGGGTATACGAACGATAACTCCCTGATGGTTAACCGTCAGGAGTGCGCCCGGAACGGTTTTTTTGCCGCCCTATCGAGTCAACCAGGGGCGATAATTGTTTAACAACCTCACTTTATGTGATAATGCGAAGCTTCATTGATGAATACCGATACTGATGCAAAAAACGTTATATGACAAGCTCTGGGACCAACATGTTGTTCATGCTGAATCAGGTGATGCAAATGGCATGGTGGTGCTGTATATCGATCGCCATCTTGTACACGAAGTCACCAGTCCACAGGCATTTGAAAGCCTCAAGATAGCGGGCCGTAAGCCTTGGCGCGTGAATTCTATACTTGCCGTGGCGGATCATAATGTTCCGACAACTGAAACTGATCGTGCACATGGCATCAGTGATCCGGTTTCACGTCTACAGGTGGATACTCTGGACCAGAATTGCGATGCCTTGGGTATTACCGAATTCAAGATGAACGATCAACGCCAGGGTATTGTTCATGTCATCGGCCCTGAGCAGGGTGCGACACTACCGGGTATGACTGTGGTGTGCGGCGATTCACATACCAGCACACACGGCGCGTTCGGTTGCCTGGCCTTTGGTATTGGCACATCGGAGGTCGAACATGTACTGGCGACACAGTGTCTGGTCACCCAAAAATCCAAATCGATGCGTATCACTGTTGAAGGTGAACTGGGTCTGGGCGTAACAGCCAAAGACATCGCGCTGGCGATCATCGGAGAAATCGGTACAGCGGGCGGTACGGGCTATGCCATTGAGTTTGCGGGCAGTGCGATTGAAGCGTTGTCCATGGAAGGCCGCATGACGTTGTGCAATATGGCGATTGAAGCTGGTGCGCGTGCGGGCATGGTGGCCGTCGATGAAACCACAATAAACTATATTCAGGGCAGACCTTTTGCGCCACGGGGTGAATTATGGAATCAAGCGGCCAAGTATTGGAGAACGCTGCGTAGTGATCCGGATGCCGTATTTGACAGAACATTGGTATTGGATGCTGCCGACATCAAACCGCAGGTGACCTGGGGCACTTCTCCTGAGATGGTAACCACGATTGATGGATTCGTTCCCGATCCTGTCGAGGTGACTGACGCAATCAAACGTCAGGATATGGAAAAAGCGTTGCGGTATATGGGACTGGAACCCAAAACCCCGATTCAGTCAATTACTATTGACAAGGTATTTATTGGCTCATGTACGAATTCCCGTATTGAAGATTTGCGCGCGGCTGCATGTGTGGTCAGCGGCAAACATGTCGCATCTTCTGTCAAACTGGCTCTGGTTGTGCCCGGATCCGGTCTGGTGAAACATCAGGCCGAACAGGAAGGTCTGGATAAAATCTTTTTGGCGGCGGGTTTCGAGTGGCGGGAACCGGGGTGTTCAATGTGTCTGGCGATGAATGACGATCGATTGGATAAAGGCGAACGCTGCGCATCGACATCCAACCGTAATTTTGAAGGCAGGCAGGGGCCGGGCGGGCGGACACACCTGGTCAGCCCTGCAATGGCGGCTGCAGCGGCTATTGCAGGCCATTTTGTCGATGTCAGAACAATGAATTAAAGTTTTTTTGTAAATTTCTTTGAGGTGAAAATCATGAAGATAATCACGGTGATATTAACAATATTCATATTGTCCAGCTTATCGGCTTGCAATACCATGGCCGGCCTTGGCAAAGACATTCAGCAAGGCGGAGAGGCTCTGGAGCGCACCGCGCAATAAATCACTGACCAATGGAAAAATTTCATACTTTTACCGGTATCGTTGCGCCGCTCGATCGTGCGAATGTAGATACCGATGCCATTATTCCCAAACAATTTCTCAAGTCGATCAAGCGTTCCGGCTTCGGGGTAAACCTGTTTGACGAATGGCGCTATCTGGATCATGGCGAACCGGGGGTGGATGTGTCAAAGCGACAGATCAACCCGGATTTTGTTTTAAATCAAAAACGCTATCAGGGTGCACAGATATTACTGGCACGTGACAATTTCGGTTGTGGTTCCAGTCGTGAGCATGCGCCCTGGTCATTGCAGGATTATGGGTTTAAGGTCATTATTGCGCCAAGTTTTGCGGATATCTTTTTCAATAATTGCTTTAAAATCGGACTGTTACCGATAATACTGGATAACGCGTTAATGGATCGGTTATTCCGCGCAGTGAGCGAAATCGAGGGTTACGCCTTGACAGTAGATTTACAGGCACAGACACTGATCGCGCCGAATGGTGAACAATTCACATTTGATGTGGATACTTTCCGTCGCCATTGTTTGCTCAATGGCCTGGATGAAATCGGCCTGACGCTGCAACATGCCGAAGAGATTAGACAATTCGAACAAAGACGGCGCGAACAACAGCCCTGGCTGTTTTTTATGACCTGATCCTGCTCAATAATAACTATGAACATTGCTATTCTCGCGGGTGACGGTATCGGCCCGGAAATTGTGGCACAAGCTGTGCGCGTACTCAATGCGCTGAAGTCTGACGGACTGGACATCACACTCGAACATGGTCTGATCGGCGGTTGTGCAGTTGATGCCACTGGAGAGCCTTATCCCGAAGCGACGCATCGATTGGCATCACAGGCAGATGCCATTTTGCTTGGCGCGGTCGGCGGCCCGAAATATGACACCTTGCCACGTGCACAGCGTCCCGAAAAAGGGTTGCTGGCGATTCGCAAAGCGTTAAATCTGTTTGCCAATCTGCGCCCTGCGATACTGTATCCTGAACTTGCGGCAGCTTCCAGTCTGAAAGCGGAAGTCGTTTCCGGTCTTGATATTTTGATTGTGCGGGAGCTCACCGGTGATATTTATTTCGGTGAACCGCGTGGCATCGAAATGCGTGACGGACAGCGTGTCGGTTATAACACCATGATATATAGTGAAACGGAAATTCAACGGATCGCGCATGTTGCTTTTCAGGCCGCACAGAAAAGAAACCGGGCGCTGTGTTCTGTAGACAAAATGAATGTTCTGGAATGTACTCAGCTGTGGCGGGATGTGGTTGACGAAGTCAGCAAGGATTACCCCGATGTCACGCTATCGCATATGCTGGTGGATAATGCGGCGATGCAGCTGGTGCGTAATCCCAGGCAGTTTGATGTTCTGGTTACGGGAAACATGTTTGGCGATATTCTGTCTGACGAAGCGTCCATGCTGACGGGATCAATCGGCATGCTGCCTTCGGCCTCGCTGGATAGTAATAACAAGGGATTGTACGAACCCATTCACGGCTCAGCGCCGGATATTGCAGGGCAGGATGTGGCCAATCCGCTTGCAACGATACTCTCGGTTGCCATGATGTTGCGCTATACGTTTAGCCAGAATGAAGCGGCGCAACGCATAGAGAACGCTGTCAGAAAAGTGCTGGCACAGGGGTTACGCACACGCGATATCGCCGGTGACGGCCAGCAGATTCTGGGAACCCGGGCAATGGGCGATGCGGTATTGTCTCAGCTGTAACAGATCATTTCTGTGGTGAGCATCTTTTTGATCCAAACAGGCGGTTTTTATTTCTGATTTTTTGAGTGACAGGTAAATAATGAAACAGGTTGGTTTTGTCGGTTGGCGCGGTATGGTGGGTTCTGTTCTGATGCAACGCATGCGCGAGGAAAATGATTTTTCCTTGATCGACCCCGTTTTTTTCTCAACATCACAGAAAGGTGGCAGCGGGCCTGATATCGGCAAAGCAATTCCGCCGCTCAAAGATGCTTTCGATTTATCCGAACTTGCGCGGATGGATGTGATTATTACCTGCCAGGGTGGTGATTACACCAACAAGGTCATCAAAGATTTACGCCAGTCAGGATGGCAGGGGTACTGGATCGACGCCGCATCTGCCTTGCGGATGGACGATAACGCCGTCATTATTCTTGATCCGGTCAATATGCCGGTCATCGAACAGGCATTGCATAACGGCACCAAGAATTTTATCGGCGGTAACTGCACTGTCAGCCTGATGTTGATGGCGGTAGGCGGCCTGATAGAAAAAGATCTGGTGGAATGGGTTAATGTCATGACATACCAGGCGGCATCGGGCGCCGGTGCGCGCAATATGCGCGAATTGCTGCAACAAATGGGGGAAGCGCATCGTGTAGCCAAGGATTTGCTCGACGATCCTGCATCGAGCATACTCGATATCGATCGTGAAGTTGCCGGTACGTTGCGTGACAAGAGTTTTCCGGTTGAAAATTTTGGCGTTCCGTTGGCGGGAAGTCTGATCCCATGGATCGATAAAGCGGTGGCAAACGGCCAAAGCCGTGAAGAATGGAAGGGATTGGCGGAAACCAATAAGATCATGGGTAAAAAAGACCAGCCGATTCCTGTCGACGGCACGTGCGTAAGAATCGGCGCCATGCGTTGCCATAGCCAGGCACTGACGATGAAATTGAAAAAGAATATCCCACTGGGTGAGATTGAAGACATCATCGCTCGTGCGAACGACTGGGTGCAGGTGATACCCAACGAAAGGGAAGTGACAACGACGAAATTAACGCCAGCAGCCGTAACCGGTTCGCTGACGATACCTGTCGGGCGCATTCGGAAATTAGCCATGGGTGATGAATATTTAACCGCATTCACCGTGGGTGATCAATTGCTCTGGGGAGCGGCGGAGCCATTGCGTCGGATGCTGAGAATTCTGATGCAACATTAAATATAAACAATTATTGACTGATTAATAAGACGAATGCTATTGTCTTATCACAAAATCCGGTGTGGCTTCCTTTGAATTAACCGATAATTCAAAGGATATTTTAACCATGCAGTGCATAAGCGCGTGGTAGGCTTTCAACTATTTTCTGTTGTGAACTAGAGTGAGGTCTTTTGTGCATATTTCTTTTATTAGAACGTGCTTAGTATTATGCGTCTTTATTTTCTCCATTTCAGCGCATGCAGCAGGATTGGGCAAGCTGACGATCAATTCCGCGTTGGGACAACCGTTCAATGCGGAAATCGATCTCGTTACGGTAAATGCTGAAGATCTTTCCTCCCTTAATGCGAACATTGCCTCGCTTGAAGCTTATACACAAGCGGGCATGCAGTATGAACCTGTTTTCTCCACCTTCAGGTTTTCAGTCGCATCTCGCGCGAACGGCGAACCTTATATCAAAGTTTCTTCATCTCAGGCGATTAATGAGCCCTTTATTAATTTACTGGTTGAATTAAATTGGGCTTCTGGCCGCTTGTTGCGGGAGTATACCGTCCTGCTGGATCCGGTCGATACACGAAGACCTGAACCACCGGTGGCGCCCATAGTCCGCGCCGTGCCTGAAGCGCCATCGATAAGCTCTGCCGGTTCTGTCGACAGGGCCACGCCATCATCAGACCAGTATTCTACTGAGGCAATTTCATATGAACCTGCTGTGCAACGGACAAAATCGTTGCCAACGCCCCAGAACAGATCCACATACGGCCCGGTTCTTCAAGGTGATACATTGTCGTCCATAGCAAGACAGGTTAGACCGGAAGGCGTCAATGTCAATCAAATGCTTGTGGCTTTGTTCAGAGCCAATCGTGAAGCATTTATTGCAAACAACATGAATTTACTCAGAACAGGTGTTGTTCTGAGGGTACCGGATATTGAGGAATCAGGCGCGATCAGCAGGCAGCAGGCGGATGCTGAAGTCAGATTACAGGTCAGCAACTGGCAAAAATATCGTCAGAATCTTGCGATGGCGACGCAGCAGACACAGAAACACGAAACGCTGCGGCAGACCGACTCAGGGCAAATCACAACCACCGTCGCGGATACGGCGATAACTTCGCGTGAAAGCCCCCAGGAAGTGTTGCGACTATCCAGCGGAGAGCATGTGTCAGGTTCAGCGGATGCACAAACCAGTCAAAATGCTGTAGAACGTTTACGCATGATGGAAGAGGATGCCGTCGCGCGGGGCATGGCATTAAAAGAGGCAAACGAACGTATTGCCATGCTGGAAAAGAATATCGACAATCTGCAAAATTTATTAGCGCTACAGAATTCGGAATTGGCAAAGGCTCAGTCTGATGCGCAAACGCGAGCGGTGTCCGAACCCCCGCAACAGGATCCCGCAGAAATAGAATCCATTGAAGTACTGACACCAGAGTTAGATGCAACGTCTTACTCGGAATTTGATTTGCTTTCAGAACTGGCCGATGAAGATTTTGGCTTTGAAGACGCCGTATCTACGCCATCTGAATCCATCGCATCGGATAGCGCAGCAGCACCAGCGCCAGCGGCCCGTCCACTGACACAGCAGGAACCGGAAGAATTTTCCCCTTCCTTTATCGATGATCTCCTGGGGCAGGCAATGGATAATTTAGTTTATATCGGTGCAGCCTTAATTCTATTACCGCTCCTGGTGCTGGCCGTCAAGATACGCAATAGAAGGAAAGATGACGAAGCTGCGGCGGAAGAAGAAGCCCGGTTTGAGGAAAATGCCGCTGCATTGCGTAATAAAGCGGCGGCGGCCGTTGCGGTTGCGCATGCTGCCGATAATACTGAAGAAGATCATAATACTTTTGATCGGGACGCAGATTTCTTTCACGATGATGATGCAAAGCAAAAATCGCCAGAAGATGAAACGCATCACGCAGCGATGAGCGACCCAGCGGAAATGGCCGAAGATTCATCGGCTCATGATCATTCGATGGAGCTTGATTTCTCTAAAGAAATTAATACGTACGATGAGGAGCCCTTGTCGCCGCCTTCAGACGATAATGCTGATTTTGACGCATCGGATGAATTAACTGCGGATGAGTCAACCGTGGATCAATCTTCGGATGGAATTATTGAGAAAGCTGTTTTAAATGAGCGTATAGAAGCTGAACAAACTGAGCACGATGCGGATGATGATAATCATCTGCTTGATTTCCCGGAAAATGAATTATCCGCTCAATCGGATGAAGACGCCACTGATGCGCTGAATATTGACTTTAATGCGCCGCATGAGTTGTCTGATGATATCCAGACCGATGAAATCGAGGTATTGGAGATTGATCTGGCCGATGACGGCGCTGAACGCAATTCGGTGAATGAGTCTGCTAAACCGGCGCAGGAAGCTGATAATGAAGATGCGCTTGATTTTTCCATCGATTTCTCTGTCGACGACACATCGGATGATAAGTCATCCTTGTCCGCGTCAGATGATCGCGCCAGCGCATCGGACTTGCTCGATGCAAATACAGTGCAATTTGAGACAGACAATACCGCAGAGAAAGCTGTCGAGATTGATTTCTCGGATATTGATCTGGATCTTGAAAATACACCTGATACACAGCCAACAGATCAATCGGAAGATCGGCAGGAAGAACCCGCTTCGACCGATGATGGTGTCAAGGATGAGCGGTGGCATGAAGTGGAAACTAAAATAGATTTGGCAAAGGCTTATCTAGATATGGAAGATAAAGAAGGCGCCAGAGAAATGCTTGAAGAAGTTCTCCAGGAAGGCGATGCCAGGCAACAGGAGACGGCTCAGGCATTACTGGTCGATCTGTAACGCTTATCGTGACAACATTAATTTCAGCGCTGTTTACTTCACAGACTGTGGCAGGGTCATGCATCGAATGTAATGCGTTGTGAGAATCGTACTGATACTGGAATACGATGGCGGTAATTATTGCGGCTGGCAAAGCCAGTCTGATGGATGCTCGGTACAGGATCGGCTTGAATCGGTATTATCCGAAATAGCGCAGGATAAGATCCGTGTAGTTACTGCGGGCCGAACGGATACCGGCGTCCATGCGCTGTATCAGGTTGTCCATTTTGACACTCAAGCCAGACGCCCTTTAACGGCATGGGTACGTGGCGTTAACGCTTTCCTGCCCAAAGATATCGCCATTTTGTGGGCCAATGAAATCTCGGAAGATTTTCACGCGCGATACAGTGCTTATGCACGGCATTATCAATATATTCTTTTGAACCGTCCGGCACGTCCCGGCTGTCATCATCAGAAAATGGGATGGTTTCATGAACCCCTCGATTTGGATCGCATGAAAAATGGCGCGGACAGATTGATCGGAGAACACGATTTTTCGGCTTTTCGTGCTGCCGAATGTCAGGCTAAATCAGCTGTGCGCAAACTGATGCGATTGGACATATCACAGCATGGTAGTATATTTATTTTTAATCTGACTGCTAATGCTTTTTTGCATCATATGGTGCGGAATATTGTGGGTAGTCTGGTTTATGTGGGTAAAGGCAAATATCCGCCGGACTGGATTCGGATTTTGCTGGAAAGTTGCGATCGATCTCTGGCTGCGCCGACTTTTTCATCTGCCGGTTTATATTTATCAGGCGTTGCTTATGATCCAAAATGGAATTTGCCGCAACCCGACCAGGATCCCGGTTTTATCCGATGCTTACAGACAATTTGATTTTAAAATGCCAACCCATCACATTCAATCTTCTCTGACAATATGTCTGTTCGAGTAAAAATCTGCGGTATTACGCGTATTGAGGATGCTTTGTGTGCGGTTGAATCCGGTGCTGATGCCATTGGCTTTGTATTCTGGCCGAAAAGTACACGTCATGTGACGCCGGAGCAAGCGCAGGAAATCGCGGAAAAAATACCGGCCTTTATACAGACTGTGGGGGTTTATGTCGATCCGACCCCAGGTTGGGTAAAAGAAACCGCAAGTGCGGCAAAATTGAGCCTGCTGCAATTCCACGGCAATGAGACGCCGGAATTCTGCGCACAATTCAGTCAGCCGTATATTAAAGCAATGCGCGTCAGAGATGGCGTAGATTTGGTACAATATGCGCATCAATATCGAACGGCCAGAGGTCTATTGCTGGATACTTATGCTACGGATATGCCGGGTGGCACTGGTCATGTTTTCGATTGGCGCCTGATTCCTCGCGATCTGTCGCTGCCGGTTATTCTATCCGGCGGTCTGACCGCTGAAAATGTTATATCTGCAATCCAGCAGGTAAATCCGTGGGCGGTTGACGTATCCAGCGGCGTTGAAGTATCAAAAGGTATAAAAGATAAATACAAAATATCAGCTTTCATGCAAGGAGTGCGAGAATCGTGAATGTTTATGATCTGCCGGATAAGCACGGTCATTTTGGTCCCTATGGCGGCGTATTTGTTGCGGAGACGCTGATTTCAGCGCTTGATGTACTCCGTGAGCAGTATGAACATTATCGGAATGATGCCGTATTTCAGAACGAATTTGCCTTTGAATTAAAACACTACGTTGGGCGTCCCAGTCCGATTTATCATGCGAAGCGATGGTCCGAGCACCTGGGCGGCGCGCAGATTCTGTTAAAACGGGAAGATTTGAATCATACGGGCGCGCACAAAATCAATAACACGATTGGGCAAGCCTTGCTGGCACGGCGCATGGGAAAAACACGTGTGATTGCCGAAACGGGTGCCGGACAGCACGGCGTTGCTTCTGCAACCGTTGCGGCGCGCTATGGCATGCAATGTGTTGTTTATATGGGCGCTGAAGATGTCCGCCGTCAGGCGACCAATGTTTACCGCATGAAATTGCTGGGTGCTGAGGTTATTCCTGTGGAATCCGGCTCGCGTACCTTAAAGGATGCGTTGAATGAAGCTATGCGTGATTGGGTGACCCATGTCGAGGATACATTTTATATTATCGGCACAGTTGCCGGTCCTCATCCTTATCCCATGATGGTACGGGATTTCCAGACGATTATCGGTAAAGAAGCTAAAATCCAGATGCTGGAAGAATACGGCAAACAGCCGGATGCGCTGATCGCCTGTGTCGGCGGCGGATCCAATGCAATAGGTTTGTTTTACCCCTATATTGATGATGATAATGTGAAAATGATCGGAGTGGAAGCCGCCGGAAAGGGGTTGGATACGCATCAACATGCCGCCACCTTGACCACAGGCAGGCCCGGTGTGTTGCACGGCAATCGCACTTATTTGATTCAGGATGACAACGGTCAGATCATCGAAACGCATTCTATTTCCGCCGGACTGGATTATCCCGGTGTCGGTCCCGAGCATTCATGGCTTAAGGATATCCACCGTGCTGAATACGTTGGTATTACCGATGATGAAGCATTGGAAGCGTTCCACGCGTTGTGCCGTTATGAAGGCATTATGCCTGCACTGGAATCCAGCCATGCGCTGGCTTATGCGGCCAAGTACGCGCCGATGCTGACTAAGGATAAGCTGCTGCTGGTTAATCTGTCCGGCAGAGGTGACAAGGATATGGCAACGGTAGCGCAGATGTCCGGTATAACTTTTTAAAATTACCACATCATCTTCCCGTTGATTATTAATCTGAAGAATCCGGTCTTTTTGTGTATTTGTCAGATTCAGAATACTTCGATAACACTGATATGAATCGTATTAACCAAACCTTTACCGCGCTGCGAGCTAATCATAAAAAAGCGCTGATTCCGTTTATTACCGCCGGTGATCCTGATCCGGAGCTGACCGTTGATCTGATGCATGTTTTGGTGGAATCAGGTTCGGATATTATCGAACTCGGGGTGCCTTTTTCGGATCCCATGGCCGATGGCCCGACCATTCAGCGTTCCTCAGAACGTGCGCTGAAACACGATGTCACATTGAATAGTGTGCTCGAAATGGTAGCGCAATTCCGTAATAAAAATGATCACACACCTGTCGTATTAATGGGGTATGCCAATCCGGTGGAAGCGATGGGCCATACGGTTTTTGCCAGAAAAGCACAGGAAGCCGGTGTTGACGGTGTTCTGACGGTTGATTATCCACCGGAAGAATGCGCACAATGGGTCGATTGTCTGGAACAACATAATATGGATGCCATCTTTCTGTTATCGCCAACAACAAAAACGGAACGTATTCAGCAAGTTTCAAAACTGGCAAAAGGCTATATCTACTATGTATCGCTGAAAGGCGTAACAGGTGCTTCGCACCTTGATTTACAGAACGTAAAAGCGATGCTGAAAAAACTGCGGCAATCGGTCTCGATTCCCATCGGTGTCGGTTTCGGCATTCGTGATGGCGCGACAGCCCGTGCGGTTGCTGAACTTGCCGATGCAGTGGTAATCGGCAGCCGTATTATTGAAGAAATCGAAAATACACCGCGTGACGGGATTCTGAATGCAGTAAAAACGCTGGTTCAATCCTTACGTCGCGCAATCGATGAAAACAACACATTTAAGCCCTGAATAAGGTAATGCGTTTATGAGCTGGTTTCAGAATATCATTCCGCCAAAAATCAAGCGCAAGGAAAATGGCGAAAAGAAAATCGTTCCGGAAGGGCTGTGGAGTAAATGCAGCTCGTGTGAAGCGGTACTTTATTACACCGACCTGGTAAAAAACCTGAACGTCTGCCCAAGGTGTGATTTTCACAATCGCATTTCTGCCCGGACACGTATCGATTATTTTCTGGATCCGGAAAACCGGTGGGAAATCAGTGTTGAAGTCCTGCCCACAGATCCACTTAAATTCAAAGACAGCAAGCGATATGCCGATCGCCTGATTCAGGCAAAGAACAATGTCGATGAAGACGACGCTCTGGTTGTGATGCAAGGCAGCGTTTTATCTATCCCGGTTGTCGTGGCAGTATTTGAGTTTGGTTTCATGGGTGGGTCGATGGGTTCGGTTGTCGGAGAACGGTTTGTTCGCGGGATCAATGCCAGTATCAAGCATCAGGCGCCGTTTATCTGCTTTACGGCGAGCGGTGGGGCGCGTATGCAGGAAGGGCTTTTTTCTCTGATGCAGATGGCCAAAACATCCGCAGCGCTGACGCGACTCAGTCGAGAAAAATTACCTTTCATTTCTGTCTTAACGGATCCGACCATGGGCGGAGTATCGGCGAGCTTTGCTTTTATCGGCGATGTTGTTGTTGCTGAACCAGGTGCATTGATCGGCTTTGCAGGCCCCCGTGTTATCGAACAGACGGTGCGCCAGAAGCTTCCGGATGGTTTTCAGCGTGCGGAATTCCTGTTGGATCATGGCGCGATCGATATGATTATCGATCGTCGGAAAATGCGTGAAAAGATTGCAAATTTAGTGACACTGTTGATGCGCGTTCCTGCACCTGTGACCACCGCAATATAATCTTAATCTTAACTTAATCTTTTCCCCGCACCATACCTGCCGGATACACCAGAATATAATTTTGAACCATCAATTAGATTCGCTCTCGAACTGGCTGACCTATCTCGAGCAGTTGCACCCCAAAACCATTGAAATGGGACTTGAGCGTGTGGAACAGGTATGCGCCGATATGAAGCTGTCTCCCGGCTTCCCGGTGATTACCGTAGGCGGAACAAACGGCAAAGGTTCTGTCTGCGCGATGCTTGAATCCATACTGACTGCCGCTGGTTATCGTGTCGGATGTTACACCTCGCCACACTTGGTGGACTATAATGAGCGCATCCGGATAAACGGCAGAGCCGTTGATCATCAGTCTATTACAGAAGCTTTTGCGTGTATCGATCAGAGTAGAAACAAGTGCGGTACTTCACTGACTTATTTTGAATTCGGTACGTTGGCGGCAATGTATCTGTTTGAATTGCAGCAGGTCGATGTAGCAATTCTTGAAGTAGGGTTGGGTGGGCGTCTTGATGCGGTTAATGTTTTTGATCCCGACTGTGCTGTTCTGACCAATGTTGCACTCGACCATATGGATTACCTTGGCGACACACGCGAAGCGATTGGTTCTGAAAAAGCGGGCATTTTCAGAACCGGTAAACCAGCGATTTGTTCGGATGTTAATACACCGGAAACTGTACGACAGCATGCACAAGCAATCGGCGCACAACTGATGCAATTGAATGAGGATTTTGGATTTATTGCTGACGCCGATCACTGGGATTTCTGGGGCAGAAAAGGAAAACGAAGCACACTGCCGTTGCCTGCATTGCGGGGTGACAATCAATTAATCAATGCCAGCATATGTCTGGCTGCGCTTGATGTGCTGAGCGATCGCCTGCCGGTCAGCATGCAGTCGATCCGGCAGGGTTTGATCAATGTCACTTTGCGCGGACGTTTTCAGGTATGTGGAATGCAACCCATGGTGATACTGGATGTGGCGCATAACCCGGCTGCCGCCACAGTTTTTGCAGCCAATCTGGAACTGGCGAAGCGGGGAAATGCGGATGGAAAAACCTTCGCGGTTTTTGCCATGCTGCGTGATAAAGATATTTCGGGCGTCATAGCAGCGCTTAAGGATGTGATCGACATCTGGTTGATCGCGCCTATTCAATTACCTCGGGGCGCGAGCGCGCATGAGTTGCTGCTCAATCTTTACAAATTAGGAATAACGCGGGAAAATCATAGCATTCATGAATTTGAGCATCCTGAAGCAGCTTACGGATATGCCTGTAAGCAGGCCGCTAAAAATGATAGAATTTGCGTCGTGGGGTCTTTCCATACTGTCGGTGCAGTGCTGCAATATATGGAAAAAAAGAACTGTCAGTAGTGCTTGGATATTGATCAATGAATAAAAATATCACAGAAGAAGAGTTATTACTTAGAAAGCGCGCCAGAAGGCGTTTGGTGGGTGCGATCGTGCTGGTGTTGGTCGCGGTTATTTTTCTGCCGATGATATTCGATGATCCCAAGCCCGATACTGAAACGCATGAAATCGATATACATCTTTTTCCTAAAGATGCCATTACCGGTATCCCGCCTTTAACAGCGCCGTCTGATCATGTTTCGAAAAATGCTGCGTCTGAGTATATCGACCCCATGGAATTTGCTCAGGAATCACCGTCTGCTTTTTCCGATATACCGCAATCGTTTGAGCAGGGAGAATCGCTGATTCAGGGGGCAGAAAGTGCTGCGCCAAAGCGGCATATTCCTATTCCTGGCATTAAACCCCGGTATGAAAGAGCGCAGGCGGCACCAACGACAACGATACAGAACGCTCCGATTGTAAGGCAGCAGCCAGCAGCCGAGACCACACCGCCACCTGTATCACCGCCCGCAGCGACCGCATCACCGCCCGCTACGGCCGTCTCATCTGAGAGACCAGCGCCTGTTCAGCAGGGGGGCGCATATGTCGTGCAACTCGGTGCTTTTTCGGATCAGACAAAAGCGCAGCAGCATCAGAGTATGCTCATATCGAAAGGTTTTAATGCATTTACCGAAACACTGACGATTAATGGCAATGTAATGACGCGTGTTCGTATCGGCCCATTTGCAAATCGTGCGCTCGCACAGGGTGAACTTGATAAGCTCCGCAGGCTTGGACAGGATGGTGTTGTGGCACCACAATGAAAAAGCTTGAGTGGTGATTTTTTAGCACTGTTTTAATCAATGACCCTATTCGATTATGTTGTATTAGTTATTTTTTTTATATCGATCGTCATAAGTATCATCCGCGGTATTGTTCGTGAAGTGCTATCGATCACAGGGTGGATTGTGGCATTTATCGCGGCAGGTGCCTATGCGACCGATTTTGAGCCCTTTGTACCGGCTGAAATCGGCGGTTCCTTGCGCATCGTGGCTGCTTTTATTCTGGTCTTTGTCGGAACGCTGCTGCTTACCGTTCTTGTCACGATGCTGCTGAATTCGTTGATTAAGAATGTGGGGTTAGGTTTTATAGATCGTCTGCTCGGTGTTGTTTTCGGGTTTGCGCGCGCACTGATTATTGTTCTGGCGCTGGTTCTGATCGCAGGATTTACTGCGTTACCGCAACAACCGGTATGGCAACAGGCGATGTTCAGCGAATCATTGGAATTAATGGCTAAACAGGTAAAATCCTGGCTGCCTGATGGGCTATCCAAGTATATTAGTTATGATAAAACAGATAAGCCCGTGCAACTTTTGCAGTAATCGGTTTATATATTCAGAAACATTCTTTCTTTACCAGCCCGTTTAAGTCTACGGAGTATCGATATGTGCGGAATACTCGGCATCGTTGCTAAATCACCTGCAAACCAATTGCTTTATGACGGTTTGCTCATGTTACAACATCGCGGGCAGGATGCCGGCGGCATCGTAACGGCGCAGGGGAATACCTTTCACATGCATAAAGGACTGGGCATGGTGCGAGATGTTTTCCGTACACGTAATATGCGTGCATTACTGGGCAATATGGGCATCGGTCATGCACGTTATCCGACGGCCGGATCGTCCCGCTCCCCCGCAGAAGCGCAGCCGTTTTACGTCAACTCACCTTTCGGTATTGTACTGGGCCATAACGGAAATCTGACCAACGCCAGACAATTGAATCAGGAATTATTTCGCACCGATTTGCGGCATGTGAATACGCATTCCGATTCCGAGGTGCTTTTGAATGTACTGGCGCATGAATTACAGGAAAGTACGCGAAACTGTCACCTTGATCCGGATATCATATTCCGTGCGGTTTCGGGGGTTCATAAACGCTGTCAGGGCGCCTATGCCGTTGTCGCCATGATCGCAGGATATGGGCTGCTGGCGTTTCGCGATCCTTTCGGTATCAGGCCACTGGTATTCGGATCGATTGAAACCGATCAGGGGACAGAATATATGGTCGCCTCCGAGAGTGTTGCGCTGGATACGCTGGGATTCAAACTTATTCGTGATATCGCGCCGGGTGAAGCTATTTTTATTGACGAAGCGGGGCATTTTCACAATAAACAATGTGCTGAACAGGCAACTTTAAATCCCTGTATTTTTGAATACGTGTATCTGGCACGCCCGGATTCCATGATCGACGGCGTTTCAGTCTATGAAACACGATTAAACATGGGTGAATCACTGGCCGAGAAAATCAGGCAAAATATGCAGCACCTGGATATTGATGTGGTCATTCCAATACCCGAATCCAGCCGACCAAGCGCTTTGCAACTGGCGAATCATCTGGGTATTAAGTTTCGCGAGGGATTTGTCAAGAATCGTTATGTCGGCAGAACATTCATTATGCCCGGACAGCAGCAGCGTAGAAAATCCGTTCGTCAGAAACTCAATGCCATGAGCATTGAATTCAAGGGAAAAAATGTCCTGCTGGTTGATGATTCGATTGTCCGTGGGACGACCAGTCGTGAGATCGTACAGATGGCGCGGGATGCCGGCGCGAATAAGATTTATTTTGCATCGGCTTCTCCTCCGGTACGGTTTCCGAATGTCTACGGTATCGATATGCCGACACGGCAGGAATTGATTGCAACCGAACGTGATCCAGATGAAATATGCCATGAAATCAGCGCGGATTATCTGGTGTTCCAGGATCTGGATGCGTTGACACAATCGGTGTCGAAAGTTAACCCGGCATTGACCCGTTTTGAAACCTCCTGTTTTAACGGCAACTATATTACCGGCTCGATAACATCCGAATATCTGGACGCACTGGAAGCGCGCAGGCATCCGGAGCACGCGGAGTACCAGTCTGGTTCCAGAACCCGGCTGGATTTAAGCCTTGCCGTATCTGAATAACTGTCACTGTCTTTTGCTCAAAAGGCAGGTTTTGTGTATGTATTAAAGGATCATTCTAAATGACGGATCAACTCAAGCCGGAAACACTGGCGCTGCGTACAGGGATACATCGCAGTCAGTTTAATGAACATTCCGAAGCACTTTATCTGACATCAAGCTTCGTTTTCGATAGCGCCGCGCAGGCTGCGGCCCGTTTTTCCGGCGAAGAAAGTGGCAATATTTATTCACGTTTCACCAATCCGACTGTTACGGCGATGGAAGAGCGTCTGGCCGCAATGGAAGGCGCTGAAACCTGTGTGGCGACTGCTTCGGGCATGTCCGCGATTCTGGCCTGTGTCATGGGTCTGCTGTCTGCCGGTGATCATATCATCGCTTCACAAAGCCTGTTCGGTGCTACAGTAAACCTGTTCAACACCATACTCAAAAAATTTAATATTGAAACAACCTTTGTGTCAGCAACCGATATTCGTGCCTGGGAAAATGCGGTCAAACCGAATACCCGCATGTTTTTTCTGGAAACACCGTCCAATCCACTCACCGAAATTTCGGATATCGCAGCACTTGCACAAATATCCCGGAAAACAGGTGCTTTTCTGGTTGTCGATAACTGTTTCTGTACACCAATACTGCAAAAACCACTGGCACTCGGTGCGGATGTCGTTATCCATTCTGCGACTAAATATCTGGATGGTCAGGGCAGGGTACTCGGTGGTGCTGTCCTGGGTAACCGTGATCTGATGATGGACGGCGGTATTTATGGTTTTTTGCGTACAGCCGGGCCGACGTTAAGCGCATTTAATGCTTGGGTCATCCTGAAAGGGCTGGAAACGCTCAAAGTGCGTGTAGAAGCCCATGCAAGAAACGCGCTGCATATCGCGCAATGGCTGGAATCCCATCCTAATGTCAATCGCGTTTTTTACCCCGGCCTGCCGTCGCATCCGCAATTCGAACTGGCTGGACAGCAGCAGAGTTCCGGTGGTGGCATCGTGACGTTCGAAGTGAAAGGCGGTAAGGATGCAGCCTGGCGCGTTATCGATGAAACACGCCTGGTTTCGATTACCGCCAATCTCGGTGATGCCAAAACAACCCTGACACATCCTGCGACAACAACGCATGCGCGTATCAGCCAGGAGGCGCGTGAAGCGGCCGGAATAAGTGATGGCCTGTTACGTATTGCTGTCGGCCTGGAAGCCGCCGAAGACATTCAGGCGGATTTAATGCGAGGGCTTGGATAAATCGCGCTGGAGTACGTCGATATGCTGCGCCACGCAGCGGCCTAATGCGTTAAGTGAATAACCGCCTTCGAGCACAGAAACAATGCGTCCCTGCGCATGTTTCTCCGCCCATTGCTTTATTTGCTGCGTAATCCAGACATAATCCGCATCGTCAAACTTTAAATTCGCCATGTCATCCTCACGGTGCGCATCGAAACCGGCCGAAATAAAAATGATTTCCGGTTGAAAGCGTTCAATAGCGGGGAGCCAGTAGTCCATAACTGCTTTACGGAAAACTGTGCCGTCGGAACCTGCTGCCAGCGGTACGTTGATGCAGTTGTGATAACGCGGGTCAGTGCCGCAGTGGGGATAAAACGGGTGCTGGAACGTCGAACATAACAGCACTTGCGGATTATTACCAAAGATTGCCTCAGTGCCATTACCGTGATGTACGTCAAAATCAAGTATGGCGGCCCGCTTTAAGCCATGCTGTTCCAGCGCATGCGCAACACCGACAGCAACATTGTTAAAAATACAGAATCCCATTGCACGTGATGATTCCGCGTGGTGGCCCGGCGGGCGCACTGCGCAGAAAGCATTGCTTGCGTCGTGCACCATGATCAGATCGACAGCCTTGACAACGGCACCCGCTGCGCGCAGCGCGGCATTCAGGGTATACGGATTCATGGCGGTGTCCGGGTCAAGAAACCGCACGCCCGATTGCGGCGCAGCTTTGCGGATGGCGGCAATATATTCCGGTGGATGAATACGGCTCAATTGATTGTCGCAGGCCGGCGGTGCATCATGGTGCTGTAGTTTTGTGAATGTGCCTGCTGCTTCCAGCGCTTTTTGTATAACGGTTATCCGCTGTGGACACTCTGGATGATAAGATCCCATGTCATGTTTGAGACAATCGGGATGCGTAATATAAGCTGTGGTTGTATTTGATATCATTTGGTTTTTCAGTGCTGTGCCGCATTTCTGTTACCTTACCGGCTTACTGGGGTTAGTAAAAAACAATCAAATTAATTTGTGCCTTGAGCGCGTTTCAGATAGAATCTGCGCTTCTGTGTATCCTAATAGATCGCATAGGCGCGTAGCTCAGTTGGTTAGAGCACCACCTTGACATGGTGGGGGTCGTTGGTTCGAATCCA
>CAYXFV010000042.1:0-25178 GCA_964464365.1 uncultured Nitrosomonas sp.
GGAACGCACCAAGGCCGGGATGGAAGCCGCGCGGCAACGCGGTGCGCATCTGGGCCGCCCGAAGAAGCTGTCACGCAGCCAGATCATTCATATGCAGGGCCTGTTACAACGCCAGCCCGATCTCACTCCCGTACAGATCGCGGGCCAGTTCGGCGTATCTTCCCGCACGATCTATCGTGCATTGTCACAATCCGCCCCTATCAAGGAAGGACTAGCGATCCATGCCGGATAATCTAGCCAGAATCCGTCACTACCGCACCTGCATGCGCATGTACGGTGAAATGATGCAGGACTTGTCGCACAGTGAGGAATACATCATCAAGCTTATCAGACAATAACGGACTGAATGAGTTTGAAACCGAACTGCGTACCCTGATCGAAAAATCCCTGAGCTAGCTTATACAGTTTTGATAGCCTGTTTTCAGCCAAAAGCAGCCAGTCGATTTTTAATAAATTTCTCGAAAATAAGGCCGATGCTATTACAACCAGTACAGATATGATTTTCAGTTCTGTACATTGTGCTATTCAGTTAGTAGACCCTGAAAAACTTTATGATCCTGTTGCCAACAATGCCAAGAGTATGGAAGATATACGAGAACCATATAATTATTCGTTAGGCTTCATCCATGAGTTTATCGCGGCTCTATATACAAAGGAAACTTGATCTCCGGTTAGCAGCGTTGGCGTTGATATGCCTTTGGCTAATGCTCACCACCAGTTCTGATCCCATACTGCCTGTCCTCAAAGACACAGCAATTGCTACAGCATTTGTGCAGTTCAGCACAGGGAATCAAATTATATTTAATCTATCTGTTGGTGTGCTTTCTGCAATCGGCATGTTCTATCTTCTAATCCGTTTGCCGGAGCACGAAAGAAAAAACAGGGTCAAACGTCATCTTCAATTTTCGTATGAATCATTCAAGCGCTCCGTAGTACAAATATTTGTAGGTGCAATTCAAGGGAGCTACGACAGCAAAACTGTAGACCAGTTAATGGACCAAAAGACATTCCGCGACTTCTTCAAAGAACCGTATGTCCCCGGTCAAGACAAATGGCATGGTGTAGCGAACAAGATGAATGACTTTCTGCTCCATCAAATTGTTCTGGAAACAGAGGTGCTATTCAATGAGTTCCAGTACGCTTTGAGCGTCATAGATATAAGAGACCCCGAGGTCTATTCCTTTATGAAGCATATGTCGGTTGCATTATATCGCGCAAAAAATTGGTCAGCCGACTACGACGGAATAAAAGAAGTGCTTAAATTCTTTTGGTGCATCTTTACCGGCTGGGATTGGGTTGATGGTTATACAGAGCGCGAATACATACCCGAATACATACCTGATATGATTTCCAAAATGTGAGGCCTAGCAATTATTCAAGCGTTAGCTCTAGCACACACACGTGCAATCCGGTTCTGCACGACACACTACTTCGCGCTACACGCAAGCTGTGCGTTGTACTACAAATGTTCCATTTTCCGTCCAACGCAGCTTGGCAAAGGGGCCCGCTACGCGCCCCTGTTGCATACCCCCGCTTTGTGGCGCGTTCGTTTAGCACTTTCGCGCCATGCGCCGTCTGGTCGTTGTATCACCACTCAGCGGATATGTTTTGGGCTAAGAGTTATAGGCAAGGAGCGTTTTATAGAGCGGCTTGATAGTCCTTGCGGGCCAAATCTTATTCTATGCTGGCCATAGTAGATCGTTATATTCGTTGTTGTTTTTCTTTTTTTTAGCCATTTAACTGAATGCCTTTTTATCAGCCTTGATGTGCTTTTCCAGGCGGTTGTTCACAGCGGTGAACAGGGCTTCAAATTTTTCCACGGTCGCCAAGGTGATAATTGTGTTCGGTTCCGTAGCCATTTTTTTCAACAGCAGGCGGGCCGGACGGGTCTTGTGGAACGGGATTCCGAGATCCTTGAAGGCCGCTTCGATGCGTTTGGCAATGCGTGGGATTTTGTCATTCAAGGCCAGCGTCTTGCCTTTTAATTCCTTGGCATACGATTCTTTGACCAGATTGATGTAAACGTCTGGCTCCAGCAAATCCTCAACGTCGGCTTCGGCGGTTTTTCCTGTGCTGAAGGCTTCGGAAATAAAGACGACATTCTGCTCTTGGATGAGTTTTGCTTTTATGAGTTCGTCTTTTGTAGTGTTGGAGTCCTTTTCGTCATCGAACAGCACGAGGACGTTCAGGTTTTCCGAGGTCAAAAGGGCGACCATATAGGATACTTTTTGGGCGCCGCCAGCCGGTGTCAGGGTCAAATCCTTGTGCAGGGATGTTTTTCCCTGGTCGGCCAAATATTCCGATATTGAATTGATGATCCAGAAATCGGTCACGCCTTCCACGATTAAGTTGTTCGGGCCGACAAACAGGCTTTGCGCCAGATCGTATCCCAGGGCCGCTTGCAACGGGAAAAGGGTTCTTGAATCCCCACTGGGGTCATTCGTGACGGTCGTTCCGGCAGTGCCGATGTTGACCGTCCTTACGCTATCAAGATTCTGCGTCGGAACCATGAAAGGAGAGTGGGTGGTGTAAACGATCTGGTTTGAGAAATCGTCCTCAAAATGCTGCAACAGGTCGAATTGAGATTTTGCGTGCAGATAAAGGCCCGGCTCGTCCAGCAGCAGAATAGCATTCGCAGCTGATCCGCCATCCGTATCAGCGGAGAAAGTGATATAGAAAGAGAAGAACCAGCGGAAGCCACGGCTCCGCTCATTCAAATTGACTTCAACGTCGAAGTCGGCGTTCGGGTCGGACACGAACGTATCCATGTGATGGGAGTCCAGATTGAACCGAACTTTCAGCTTCCGGTCATTCCAGAGCCTGCTCAATTCCTTCGTCACGACGGCGCTGGCACGGTTTGCCAACTGGTTTCTGGTTTCCTGATCGTTCTTGTTCAACAGGTCTTGGAGTTCCTGTGGTTTTAGCCCAGCGACCTTGCAAAGTTTTTCAAAATAAGCGTCCGACTCGGTCGTTGTGCCTTGTGATTTTCTATTCAGATAATCGTTGATATTTTGATGGCCATCAAGATCTGGATAATCATCCAGATAAATGAATACGGGTAATTGTTCGATAACCCAGGCGCGCGCCTTTTTCTGCGCTTCGCTGTCTTGGATGATTTCGTCAGCTAATTCTTCGAGGGTTACGACATGCTGATCTTGAGCATCCGTCAATTCTGCATCTGCCGTTGCCAGCGCTTGGCGCAATGCCGGAAGGGCTTCCTGAGCGTTTTCAGCCCATTTTTCTTTTGTTATCCCAGGCTGAACGGCGACGGCTTTTTCAAAAGCGTCAGCCGCCGCTGCCAGCGTCTGGTTTACAGCCTCTTCTTTTTTCGCTGCGGCAGCTTTAACGGCAGGAACAATTTTGCGAATAGCTCCTGCAACTTCCTTCGCATCGAAGGCGATAGCCTCAAGGCCAAGGTTGACCCACCGTTTCGCTTTATAATAGCGCCCCACGCTTACCTGATTGAGGTCTTTCGCTCTAGGCAAAATTACGGTAAGTTCTTCCCGATCATTATCGGATAAATCCCATGTTGTAGAGAGAACCTGCGTATCAGGAGTGCCTTCTTCCAACCTGCGATGACGTGGAAAATCCTTAATTTTATTGAGTTCGGTAATACCTTCAGCAGGATTCAAGCTGCGGAGCGCCCGCAACAGGTTTGACTTCCCGCTTTCATTACGTCCGACGATAGACGTGATTTTAGAAACGTCTATATCGCCGCTGTCGTTGATGGAACGATAATTCCAAATACGAAACGATTTCAACTCCACGACGCGCCCCCTCAAATTTTCTTAAAATACTTAATAGATAAGCAAAAAACAATTATATAAAGTGAGTCAGGATTTGTTTCTGGAAATATTAGGTCAGGTCGATGCTGCTTCCCTACCATTTTAAATTGGTCAATCTTGGATTTCACCGAGATCTTCACACCTCAAACGTCAAAATAGGTAAATACACAAAGGGTACTGAGCTCGGGCCAATAAAAGTACATATTTAATATCTAATGCTTAGCACCAGATTATAACAATATCTCTCTCGCGATTTGGTTATTATCAAAAATGGAAAATTTCAACCTCTAGGCACTCATCGCACAACTTTCCTCAATTAGGATACGCTCCAAGAAAATTTCCCACACCCCGTTATTCCAATTTAATTTGGGGCTGTACCAGATAACTAGCCCATATATTGTTTAACCCATTGTTTTAGTTCTTGTAATTGTGCTTTTGGGCTTGGGTTGTTAAAGCGCCATTCGCACTCTTTCAAAAATAGCGGAAAATGGTCTTTCGGAACACCGTTAAATTTACGCATATGCCGCTTGGCCTGGTTCCAGAAATTCTCAATCCCGTTGATGTGATTGCGCCCGTCCGCAAACAATTCAGAGTGATTGATCCGGTAATGCTTGAAGTCCGATACGTCCAGCACGTTGTATGAACTGAACGAGTCAGAATAAACAATGCTGTCGGGAACGATTTTGTTTTCCATGATCCCCATCAAAGTTTTGCCTTTGGCATCCGGGATGACCTTCGCGTAAACCTTACCTCCACGCTTTAAAAGCCCGAATACAGGCACTTTCCCGGCAGCGCCGCGACCGCGCCTTCCCTTGCGCTTGCCGCCGAAATAACTCTCGTCAACTTCGATCTCTCCGGCAAACGGCATCTCATCCTCCGTGGCTTGATAAATAATCTCGCGCAGCCGGTGAAAATAATATGCTGCTGTCTTCGCGTTCACGCCAACCAGCGCACTCGCCGTTCGGGCCGTTGCGCCCGCCACGAAATGCTCCATCAGGCGTTCCTGTTTGTCTTTGCTCAGACGGCTTCTTCTCATTGCACCAGTCTACATAACTTAACCGTTGCGGCTAGTTATCTGGTACAGCCCCTTTAATTTTTGGAAGGTTTCCTTAATAAAATCAACTTTCCCCTGTTTGATAAAGGATGATTCAGCTTGTTAAATCGGGTGCAATCGGGCATTATCGGGTATAGAATTGGATATAGAAACTTCATGCAAGAACCCAAAATTGCCATTACCCAAGAACTGCTAAAGCTCATTGCCGAAATTGACGAGTTTAAGGGCAAGTGGGAAGCCTTGAAAAATATGTCGCCTGAGCGGTTGCGCCAGCTTCGCAAGGTGGCGACCATTGAAAGTATCGGTTCGTCCACCCGGATCGAAGGAGCGAAGCTAACAGACATGCAGGTTGAAACTCTGCTGTCCAATTTGTCTGCCACGTCTTTCAAAACCCGCGACCAGCAGGAGGTTGCTGGCTATGCCGAGGCGATGGATATTGTCTTCCAAGCCTACGAGGACATGACCATCACCGAGAACCATATTCGCCAACTTCATCAAACTCTCTTACGGCACAGCAACAAGGACGAGCGCCACCGCGGGGAATACAAGAAACTTGATAACCATGTTGTCGCCATAAATGAACACGGCAAGGAAATTGGCGTTGTTTTCGAAACTGCCACACCATTCGACACCCCCCGTGAAATGGAAGAACTGGTGCGTTGGGTCAACAAGGCCATTGCCGAGAATAGCCTTCACCCGCTGTTGATCGTAGCGGTCTTCGTAGTGGCGTTTCTGGCCATCCACCCGTTTCAGGATGGAAACGGCAGGCTGTCACGTATTCTGACAACGCTTATGTTACTGCGAACTGGCTACAGCTATGTGCCGTATGCTTCTTTGGAAAGCGTGGTAGAGGATAACAAAGATTTGTACTACAAGTCGCTCAGGCGAACACAAACCACTCTAAAAACGGACGACACGGATTGGGAGCCTTGGCTCGGCTTTTTCCTGCGTTGCCTGAAAAAGCAGAAAACCAATCTTGCCGCCAAGATCGAAAAAGAAAAGGCTTCGGATGATACAACTTTACCCGCCTTATCCCTTCAGGTTCTGGAACTGCTTAGAAAACACGAGCGTCTTTCTATCGCGGAGATAGTGGAACATACAAGCGCAAATCAAAATACGCTTAAAGTGCGCTTGAGAGAGCTGGTTTCCATTGGGCGGATTCAACGGCATGGCAAAGCCAGAGCGACTTGGTATGTGTTGAATAAAAATAGCCGTACATAAAAAACATACTTCAATAGGTAATTCTATCGTCGACAATGGCTCGGGCTCATATATAAATCAGAAGTCAGCCTGCTGTAACTCCTGAGAATTCCGGTCTTTTTACAAAATTTTAGGGTTTATGATATAGAGTATTAAGGCAATCATAGAACTGAAGGACTGAAATCTTGCATATGCCGCGCATTGATTTTGAACAGAAATTAAAACCGGATATTGAATATACGGTGGAGTTGATCAAGCAGCTTCATGCCGGTCAAACAGATCAAACCGGAAAACCCTATGCCAACCATCCCCAGCGCGTGGCCCAAAACATCAGAAGGCTTTTCCCGGATTGCAGCGATGATGTGATCATGGCGTCACTGTTGCATGACGTAATTGAAGATTGCGGTGTAAGTGAAGGCGATTTGAGACAGAGAAACTATTCGCCAGTCTGTATTGAAATCGTGTCCCTAGTTACGAAGAATGCGGATGACAAGCGCAATTATGATGAAGTGATCGACGATCTTGTTGCCTCCGGAAACAGAGAAGCCATGATGGTCAAGATTGCGGACAATATGGACAACCTGCACCCCCGGCGCGTTGAAGAGCTTTACCGGATCAATCCTGAAAAAGCGCAAAGGCTTAGCGAGCGCTACCGGCGATCCATAGAAAAGCTTTCCGGAGCTTTGAATATAGACAAAGACCGCGTGTTCGGATTGATTGAAAGTATTCCGTCTGCCAGTTCAGAAACCCAGGAAGCGAAGTTGTAATTTATGGAGACGAAAGCTGTGACATATCAATATTTCTTGCTAGGCGATACTGTGCCCATTCGCGTGGCTTTCAATACCAAAGGGCAGCGCATGGGTGCAGAAGTTCCTAATCGTGAAAAAGGAATGCTGATACAGGATGCGACCTATCTGAGCCGCTTGGAACACAGTTTCGAGGTCGAGGAAATTACGCAGGAACAATTTCGCGCACGTGCAGAAGCTATGCTGGGCAAGCGTCTGGAATAAAAAGAAGACCTTAAACGCCTTGAGATAAAAACAAAATTCAAGGCTGATTATGGGGGTGTGAAGTATGGGAGAAGGATTGCAAAATCCTGATCTGTCTTTGGAGCAGTTGTACAATCAGGCAATGCAGTCACAGCCTGAGTTGAAAAGCTACGGCGAGAATTTCCTTCATTATTTGCAAGAAAAATATCCCACCCAATTTGACGGTGTCTACTTTGAGCAGGCACAGTTAAAAGAATTCCATCGTGTTGTAGAAAAAGTAGAAGCCGATTACGCTGGTGACCATACTAAAATCGCCGATATTGTAAGAGGACGGCTACTTGTAGAAACGCCTGGGCAAATTTCTATCATTCGCGATGAAATAACCGCTTTCAGGCAAAGTATGAGCATAGAAAAACTTAAGGATTTTTATGCAGAGCCACTGGATACGCATTTTCGTACCCTCAACTCACAGGTTCGGCTGCCAGGCGGACACGTCGCCGAATTTAGAATTGACCAGCATGATATGGCAATCGCCAGTCACGTTACACATGATCTGTATGAAGAAAAACAAAAGATCGAGCGGCAAGCTAAGCTTGAAAACAGGCCATTAACAGACGATGAAATTGAGCGTCGAAACCATATCTTGGATGCCCAGAGAGCGGAATTTGACCGTGCGTCCCACAAAGCCAATCTGGACACGCTTCTAAACGAAAAAGGCACTGCGACACTACAAAACCACAGACACGCTCGTCTGGAAGCTATGGCTGAAACATTCGGTAAACTCGGCAAGAACGGCGGCGTTATTGCAGGCGTGGCACTGGGCACACTCTCGGGTGCGTTCACTCTGGCAGCAGGCGGATCGAAGGCAGAGGCCGCACAAGTGGTTTACGAAGCCGCAGTGCCCTATGGAGAGACGCAGATCAATCTTGCACATGGCGATATGAACGCGGCTGAAAAATCGGCCACCATTGAAACGGCGTCGAATATCGGCTCTCTAGGGGGAGCCGCTGCTGGAGCGGCCATCGGCACGATGATTTTGCCCGGCGTCGGAACAGCTATCGGTGCCGGTATCGGTGCGCTGGGTGGCGGAGTCGGCACGGGCTATCTCACGGAAAAAATCCATGACAATTATGCTCAGATCAAAAGCGGGGCTGTCCGGTTTGCCGATGAGACAGCCGAGAACTTGACAAACGCTGTGCAGAAAACGAAACAATTTCTGTCAGGATGGTTTGACCGCAAACCGGCGTTAAACATGCAGGCGGCTTTTAGCGCTCTGCCGGACAGCGTTACGCCCGATATGCCGCCCGAGGTTGCGGCCCTTGTCGAGGTCAAGGCATCCAAGAAACTTTTTGAAAAAAACTTTGCGGAAGTTGAAAGCCATGGCGGTCTTTCCGAAGTACGAGCCTATATCGAAACACACTCACCAGAGGCCAAACAAATTGTATCTGTTCCAGAAAGCAACCCAATTTCTTCTCCCCGCCTGCTCGCACCAGGATTGAGATAAATAAATTTATCTGTAGTTTCTCTGTGAGCCTGTCAAACGACCATATCCCGGTTTCTATAATTCGCTTATTGGGGGAAAGCCTTCCCCCTGCTGCAACCGCAGCATCGCTGCGTTTTCCGGCACCCCCATCAACGGGGATACCCCGTAACACCCCGTCTATTGTGAACCGTAATCGGTTCACGTCTTGTTTTTTTACTTCCCCCGCTGGGGATTAATTAATTTAACACAGAACCTGCTTCCACCAAGTCATCCCCCAATCTTCCGCACGCCGTAAACGGCGTTTGTGCAGACCGGGTGGTTCCCCCTGACTTGTCTCCACCAGAACCTGTGTTGCGCTCGTTTCACTCGCTTTTCTCTGGGGTTTCCAACCCCAGCGGGGGTTGTTTTTTACCCTTACCAAAGCGAGGAAAAAAAGATGAGTGAAGAAATCAAAATTTATATTGCCGATCTTGCCGCCTACAATAATGGAAAATTGCATGGCGTATGGATCAACGCCTGTGATGATCTGGATGATATCAAGGCACAAATCAATGAAATGCTGGCAGCCAGCCCGGAAGGCTTTGCAGAGGAATATGCCATTCACGATTATGAAGGGTTTGGCGGTTATACCTTGAGCGAGTATGCAGGTATCGAAACCGCGCATAATATTGCTTGCTTCATTGCCGAGTATCCGGATTTCGGCGGTGAATTGCTGAATCATTTTGGAGGTAACTTGGCGGAATCCAGAGCCGTAGCCGAGGAAAATTATTGCGGTTGCTACAAATCACTCGCTGATTATGCACAGGAATTGACTGAGGACACGACACAGATTCCAGAGAGCATTGCCTATTACGTTGACTATGAGCGCATGGGCAGAGATATGGATTTGAGCGGCGATATTTTTACCATCGAAATCGAATATGAAACCGTTTATATTTTCTGGAGCCACTGACATCCCAATGTATTCAGTCGTCAGCGCGTCCAATCCGGGCCGCGCTGGCGAGATGACTACAACTAATGATTCCGGTTTTGTGGCGCATTTAAGCATCGAAACCATCAGATGCCAATCGAATGCTTCACCATTCATTTTAGGCCGCATATATGCAAGCTTTTGCTCCGATATAGACTGACAATTGGTTTTGGCTAGTCTGTAGGCAGGATAGGATACTCATGTTTTTATTTTGCTTTGTCCGGTAATCGGATTGATAAAAAATTGACCGCGAGTCTGAGCTGCATGTATTTTTTTATCCAATGCTTCAGGCAAAGAAATCATCTCATTCAGAATCAAGGCTATATCTTCACCGTCCATTAATACGGTATTTTTAATAGAAGCCTTTTCCAGCATAGCTAATGCGCCTTCGGTGAATCCATTTATTGAGATAAATATACCTCTTCCAAGCATATTGATTTCCTGCTTGTGACAAAAAGCCATTAGAGGTTCATCACTTAATTGGCGGTCATGCCATTTTGCTTCAATATTATAATTTTCCCCGTCAAATTTTATTGTTCCATCGATTTGAGTACCTTTGATTTTAAAGGCTTCAGTGACTTTAAGTTCATAGAACCTTGCCATCTTAGCTAAGAATTTTTCAAATGCGTATCCACGTTTTTGTGCCGTATCGCTACCCATAGAGATTTCATGAAAATCTTTTTTAATTTCCTCTAAAGACGCATGACGTTCTTCTAAGGCTTTTGCCTTTTCTTTTTGCGCAGCCACCTGTTTCTTGGCTTTATCTACACTTTTTTCCTTTGCAGATTTTAGATTTTCGATTTTTCTTTTTGCTTCTCCTAAATCGAGTTTTTGCTGTACTTTGAACCAATAGTCATCGAAATGAGCCCAATCAGACATCGTATCCAACATAAGATTAAAATGTAGGGTTCCATTATCAGGCTGATTGCTCAAAGCATCAAAAGCCTCATTCACCATATCCACTCTGGAAAGATTTTTCTCCTCCCAATTATCAATAACCTTCAGGACATTTACTGGAACGCTACAATCCTTAAAGAAAGCATAAATTTCTTTCTTTGGCCAGAAAATAGCCAGAATGCAATCTTTAATTTGCCGTTTTAACGTGGGAGAGAATATCTGCATTACTTTACTAATTCCTTCATTAACTCATATAAACCAATGACCTCTGTTTCCGCCGTCACCGGGTAACGATCCTTGCCAGAATATACAACGAAGTTACGATCTGGTTGTATGTCTTCAAGCGCGTTATGAAAGCCTTTTACCAACTTTGGAGTAAGGCCGCTCTTGATTTCTAGCGCCCATATTTTGCTCCCGGGTAATTCCAGTATTAAATCGATTTCCGCGCCAGCGGAAGTGCGATAGAAACTGGCTTTCGTTTGAGGCGGTGTAACGGATAGCAGGTTCTCAATCACAAAACCTTCCCAGCTTGCCCCGAACACCGGATGACCGGAGAGTTGGTTATAATCTGCAAGCCCCAGCAAAGCATGCGTGATGCCGCTATCGCGTACATAAACGCGAGGGGCTTTAACCAGACGTTTTTTTACATTGGCATGAAATGGCTGCAATCGTCGCACCAGTAGCAGATCGACTAGCAAGTCTATATAACTGCTAATGGTCGGGGCCGAGGTGGACAGGTTGCTGGCCAATTTAGATGCATTGAGTTGCTGTCCCTGACTATGAGCCAGCATGATCCACAGACGCTCAAGTGTTTCCGCTGGAATACGTGGCCCGAATTGCGGCACATCCCGTTCCAGATAAGTGCGAACAAAATTGCGCCGATAAGCATAGCTGTCCTCATCGCTGCCCGCAAGATAGCTATCCGGAAAACCACCACGCACCCAAAGCTTTGTGGGATCGCTCTTGCTTTTGGAGCCCGTTTCCAGCAAATTCAAAGGCTCCATATTGATGTATTCTATTCGTCCAGCCAGCGTTTCTCCGGATTGACGAAGCAAATCAATGGAGGCTGATCCTAAAATAAGGAACCTCCTATTTTTCAAACCCTTCCGTCTTCCTTGATCGATCAAGCCGCGCAAGGTCTGGAAGATTTCCGGCATCCGGTGAATTTCATCAAGGATAACCAGCTTGTCTTCGTTATGTGTAAGAAATAAATCGGGGTTGCTGAGCTTTTCACGATCTGCCATAGCTTCAAGATCGAGATAAATCGCATCGATCTCTTCCGCTATATCCAATGCTAATGTGGTCTTGCCGACCTGACGTGGCCCGATAAGGGCGACAGCAGCTTGTCGCTTCAATGCCTGTATGACTGCCTGATAGATATTGCGTTTTATCATACTATCATATTAGAAGTTATATTTTTATTTTGCAAGGATAAAATTACGAAGATTCAGGTTAAGGAATATAGCGATTAATATACAGTTCCAATGCCGGCATGAATATCAGAAAGCTATCGCGTCCAATCCGGGCCGCGCTGGCGCGGCGGCGGTCGATCCCGGTTTCGTTCTTGCCGCTGTATCTCAAGCTGTTCAAGTCTCTGCTCGCGTATGGCCTGATATTGCAATCTATCGTGCTCCAACTCATCCAGCCGGTAAGATTTCAAGACTTCCAGTCGCTCGATACGCGATTGCATGGCACGACGGGTTTCAAGCTGCTCAAAAATCAGCGCATCGCGTTCCTGCTGCTGGCGCATTTCAACATTCCATGCATCCTGTTCATTGCGTTCCTCGATTTTGTGGCGTTTGCCGGTGAGCCGATCAAACAGGCCTCGAAAGCCTGTATTGAAATTGCTCCGCCATTCCTGTTGCTTATGCTGCCAGTGTGATTGCTGGGCATCATGCAGTTTCTTTCGTTCAAATCGATGTTGGCGTATTAGTATTTGCCGCTTTTCTTCCAGCTCAGCCCGGCGGGTCTCAAGTGCATTTTCTTGCTCTTGGGAGATTGTTTCCAGCCGTGCTGACATATCTTTGGCAATCCGGATTCTGGTTTCATCAACCGACAGCAAGCTTTTTTCATCGGTCAATCGCTCGCGTACTTCCTTCGTTTTAATGCCGACCCATTTGGCTACGGCAAACACTTCGCCCCGGTGATCCACCGCGACCAAGCCGCGCCGATCCCCGCGAGCGAGGACATAACCGTGCTCTTTCAGCGCCTGAATGAATGCGCTTTGTGTGTTGCTGATCGACCAGCATTCCTGAAAGACTGCTTTGATCTGTTTCGGGTCTTTGCCAATGCGCTTGGCCTGTTGCCACTGCGCCAGCGTAAAATTGCGCGGGTCGCGTGCATGAGCCTGTCTGAGTCCGTCGGGCATCATCCAGCCGTGTTCCAGATACAACTCACGGGAGAGTTCTGTCAGTTTTTGCTTGGTAAATGAAAGCTGCACCGCTTTCATTTCATCCGTCTTGATCCGCGACCACACGGCATGACAATGCCTGCGCCCGTTCTTTTCGTGAAACACGATGGCGCGGGGCTGGCCGGTCAGGCCGAGTTTTTCTTCGGCCTGTTCAATGACTTTCTCAAATGTTTCGGTGGAAACATTTTCATCCTTGGGCGGATTGAGGCTTAAAGAAAACAAAAACTGTTTGCAACGTGTGGCTTTGCTGATCGCATACGCTTCATTGAGCGCGGCCATGAGGTTATGCGAGGCAAAGCCGCGTAGCTCATGGACCTCGACATGCTCGTTTTCTGCCTTGAGCAAATGCTGGGCCAAATCCTTGGCTCCGCCGCGCTGATTACCGACGAGGATCATTCATCGTCCACCGGCATTACGCCCAACGCGGTAATGAGCAAGGCCCGCATGGCTTGAATTTCCCGGCAGGCCTGCTCAATTTCTTGTTCAATCTCCGGGGTAATATCCAACGTGCCCATATTAGCGGCTTTGGCCAGTTGGTTGATATTGGAAGCCAATCGGGATTGACCCAACTCGCTCAGCACCAGCGCGAGTAAAGCGGTATCAGGCTTGGGTTTTTTGATCTTGCGGCGCTTCTCAGTCTGTTCGCCGAGTAAACAACTGCGGATATACGCCCCCAGCGGTTGATTATCCGCCAGTTCATCCAGCCGTTTACGCTCTTCCGCCGTTAGGCGCAAGGAAAATGGAGGCGTATAACGCCGTTTGGATTTATTGCGGGAACAAACAGCGCTGGCCGAAAATGAATCGGAAACAGATGAAATATCGGTAGAGCCGCTCATGGTGTCGGCTCCTGAAAGTATGATGCGTTACGCTTGAGATAATCGTTCCATTCCTCTAAAATCTCTAAAATGCGGTTTGAAGATTCATACTCCTTTTCCGCCACGTTTTAATCCGTACCAGTCCGCAACAATCCACGAAGCCCAATAAGCAAGAGCATTAACAGGATTTTTCTTATCCGTAATCATCCGTAACAATCCACGGGAAGCCATGAAAAAAATGTGGTAAATTGTGTGGTAACTTTTTTTACCACATAAAGAGTTACCACATTTTCATGACGACCAAAGACAGACTGACCGCCGTGGACTGCAAGAACGCATCCAGTGACGGCAAGAAAATCAAAAAGCTACATGATGGACAAGGGCTTTACTTATGGGTTTATGCTGACGGTAAGAAGTACTGGCGGCTGAGATATAAGCTGTTTGGTCAAGAGAAATCCATATCTTTGGGCACTTACCCCACCACAAGCCTGAAACAGGCAAGACAAAGCGCACAGGCTGAGCGTGAAAAGTTGGCAAGCAATATCGACCCATCCATAGACCGTAAGGTCATCAAGCAACGGGCAAAGCAGGCAGCGGAAAACAGTTTTGAAGCAGTATCACGGGAATGGTATTCAAAACAGATTCATACCTGGGTAAACAGTCATGCAAAAGACGTGATACGCAGGCTTGAAGGAAACGTATTCCCCTATATCGGCATGCACCCTATTGGCCAGATAGAAGCGCCGGAACTGCTGAACATGATCCGCATCATAGAAAACCGTGGTTCTTATGACCTGGCGCATAGAGTGCTGCAAGTATGCGGTCAGGTATTCCGCTATGGTGTAGTCACCGGACGCTGTAGCCGCGATCCTGCCGCCGATCTGAAAGGCGCACTGACACCGCACAAAAAAAAGAATCAGGCAGCGGTCAAACCTGAAGAACTGCCCGAACTGTTACGAGCGATAGCAACCTATGAAACGACAGGCAACAGACAGACACAGTTAGCCTTGCAGCTGCTGACACTGACCTTTGTACGTACCAATGAACTGATTGGCGCACTGTGGACAGAATTTGACCTGGATAATGCCTTGTGGATCGTACCGGCTGAGCGCATGAAGATGAGAAGTGAACATGTCGTACCACTGCCCCGCCGGGCGCTGGAAATCATCCATGAACTGAAAACCATTGCAGGCAATAGCCGGTATCTGCTGCCTGGGCGTAACCCCAATAAACCGATCAGCAATAACACCCTACTCTTTGCACTCTACCGCCTGGGCTACAAAGGCAAAATGACCGGGCACGGCTTCCGCACGGTAGCATCCACGATACTGAACGAATCGGGATTTAATCCTGATGCCATAGAACGCCAGCTGGCACACTGCGAAAGAAATGAAGTCCGGGGCGCATACAACCGGGCACAGTACATGCCGGAAAGAATCAGAATGATGCAATGGTGGGATGACTATACTCAGGGTTTGGAGAATGGCGCCAGTGTCGTTCCATTATTCAAAAAATCATCATGAATGATTCAACTTTCGGAAGTGTTTTTTTCTTTATTTTTGACTTCCTGGAAACGTGATTTTTTTGTACAAATCTTCATGTAATAATTCCCTCCCCCTCTTTTTTTGGTCGGGCAGGTCGGGCAAGTCGGGCGCAGGCATTATTATCATTAATATTCATTGTGTTATTGTGCCCTACTTTTTCATTTTCAGTCGGAAATTGGTCGGGCATTGCCCGACTTTTTGCCTGTTTTGGGGTATTTTCGGCTATTTCATGCCCGGGTTTTCCCTGAAAATGTGGCGCGTGAATCTTCCTGTTGCGCTCCTCTTGGGGTGAGGAATATATGCCCAAAATATCCTTTTTTGATAAAAAAACGGCCGATAACCCGGCCGTGAATTTTTAAGGTGAAAAAATGAAATAAGATAATCGGCTTAAAATGACATAAGTTTAGAACCAAGTTGCCATTTCTTGCGGGAAGCGTGTTGCCAAACCAATTAGGGTTGTTTCAACACTTGCCTAGCATTCCCAATCCGGCGATTCCGGCGTCTGCCTAACCATCGATTCAGAAAATGAACTCCGATGCTAAAGTGGTTTAGCGCTTCAGTAATTTCCGTATAGGAAGTGATCATGAGTTTGTTCAAATTTTCTAACGCATCCCATAATGGATGCCCAATATCAGATGGCAAGGTATTAGCCCAAATCTGCAATTCGCGGATGATCAGCCTAGCTGAATGCAGATCGCGCATAGCATTTTCCATTCCGGAAGGATCGGGCTTTGTCCATTTGGGTGGTTTGATAGCCAGATTTGGCGAAGAAGGTACCTTGACTGCTTTATCCGGTATAGCGGGGATATACTGGCAATCTTCTGCCGAGATATGTATTTCGTTGGTCTGTCCACCGGTAATGAATTGTCCAGAATTTCCGGATAACTGGGTTTGATGATCCAGAAACACCCGAATGACTTCCAGGTAAAACGTTGCACTGATCCATGCCGCGTAGGGAATGACCAGCTCATGACATGCATATGTTTCATGCTCTGGCTTTACTGAAATAGCCGGAATTCCGATTATTTGTATTTCATCAATTAGGGCTTTAGTTTGCTCATTACTGAGGAAATGGTTTGGATGATGTTCTGATTCACTGCCAGCAGCTTTATGCAGATCGTTGAGCGAATACAGTCCGTTGAGTTGACGAATTTCGGTTGCGAAAATAGTTAATACGGTCATGATGACCTCCTGACGGTTAAGTTCAAATTTCGCTCCCTGTTCAGAGGAGCGGCCAGGTACTTGAACACCGCCGTCAGACGGCCAGCAATATTTCCCTTTCAGGTCTTGTATTGTTGCTCGCTACCCAGCCATACAAAAACTTTGGACGTAAAAAAACCACGACTTTCGGGCGCGGGACTATCCGCTGACGGAGGTGTGTTCAGCACCTGAACGCACTATAACCCCGTTTAACAATGGTTGTCAAACATCGAAAAATGTTGATTAAATATACTTGATTGTGCCCGAATTCTCTACTTTTGGGGATCAGTGATTGCTGTTTCCGCTGTCACAGTATTTTGTTGAGGAGTAACCACGCCAGGGCATTTTTTCAGCACGGCAGATTGATGGATCGCATCATATTCACCCTTTAGTCGAGCATATTCAGCTTCCTGTTCCTTGGTTCCGCCTAGCGCGAACAGGGCTGGCCAAGCCAGCAGTAGTCCTGCTGTCATGATCCATTTATCGTTACTTGTGCCGCTTTATCCAGCCTGCCTGTCAGCTCGCTGACGCGCGCCTGTATTCGCTGCGCTTCTGATGATAGCTGGTCGCAATCGTATGATTGGAATTGCAAGGGCGATACATAGGATGCTGATATATTTTTCGATGATGTCGAGCAGCTATATTGAGACAGGGTGATGCATAGTAAGATTGCTGTCATTTTTCGTGTTTTACTTATACTTTTCATTATTCCTCCTTTTTGTTGTTGCTTACAAAACGGCTGTTAAACCGGTTTCTGTAGAACCCAAAACAATGAGCAAAAAAAATGAGTAAAGGTAAAATGATTGGTCACGGCTTCCGGGCGGCAGCATCCACCATACTAAACGAATCCGGGTTTAATCCTGACGCCATATAACGCCAGTTAGCACACTGCGAAAGAAACGAAATCTGGGGTGCATACAACCGGGCACAGTACATGCCGGAAAGGATCCGAATGATGCAATGGTGGGATGACTATATTCAGGGTTTGGAAAATGGCGCAAGTGTCGTTCCATTGTTCAAAAAATCATCATGAATGAATTCATCGACTGAAGCCAATCAATTAGCTGCTGATATACTCATGCCGCTGTCTTCGATCAGGGCTAAATATGATGAAGGTCTTAAAACCTGTAAGCAATTGGCGAAAGCATTCAATGTTTCCGAAGCGGCTATGAGAATCAGGGTTATGCCTTTGCAATTAAAAATTGAAGAAACTTAATTTAAGTTAGAAATGGTGATTCTTTTTATGAAAGCCTGGCCGAGTGTCAGGTTTTTTTATCAACAAATTTAATAATCGACATTATCTTATGCCGTATTCTTAGATATACTTCTGCAAAAAATATACGTTATACATCCATTACTATACATAGATTGTGCAATAAAATGGTATAGTTTATGCAGATATATTTGCATGTTTCTCAGGAAAGAAAAAATGTTCGAACACCTGCAATTTAAAAAACATTGGACGCTAACAACAAAATCTTTGTTGTTACTTGGGCAATGTGAAGCATACGTTGATGCCATAAGCAATACACCGATTTTACCTAAACATCGTGATGAGTTATTTCAAGTATCTCTTATAAAAGGTGCCCAAGCCACCACAGCAATTGAGGGTAATACACTTACCGAAAAGGAAGTAAGAGATATAGTTATTGAAGAAAAACACATGCCTCCAAGTAAGGAATATCAAGAGCTTGAAGTAAAAAATATTATCAATGCTCTTAATATGATAGGAACGGATGTGATGAATCGTAACAAATGCAACTTATTGAGTCCCGATTTAATCCGCCGTTTTCATGAAATGGTTGGAAGGGGATTGAATGAGCATTTCGATGCTGAACCAGGTAGATTCAGATCTGATAGCCGTGTTGTGGGCACTTATAAGGGGCCGGATTATCGTGAAGTACCAAAGCTAATTCAACAATACTGCGATTGGTTGCGTAAAGATTTTCACTATGAAAATGGTCAATCATTTAGCGATACTGTGATTGAAGCAATAGTCGCACATGTGTATTTGGAATGGATACACCCGTTTGGCGATGGTAATGGTAGAACTGGCAGATTATTAGAATTCTATATTTTGTTAAGAGGTGGTTTGCCTGATATTGCATCACATATTTTGTCCAATCACTATAATTTGACGCGTAGCGATTATTACAGACATTTTGACATTGCTCGGCAAGAACGTGATCTAACAAAATTTATTGAATATGCTTTGCTTGGATTTAGAGATGGACTTAAAGAAACGCTTCAGATCATTCATGAAAGCCAATTTGAAATTACTTGGAGCAAATATGTTTATGATACCTTTAGCGGGCGCAGATTAACGAATAGGAATGTCTTTAACCGACAAAGAAACTTAGCGCTTTCAATAGTTTCGTTTAGTGAAGCATTAACGCCCGAAAAAATTGTCCTTATAACACCCGAGACGGCACGTGATTATGCCAAAATCCAGAAACGGACAGTGATAAAAGATTTAAGAGAGCTTGTAGATATGGGCATACTAATTGAAACTGGAAAGAATCAATTTGAAGCCAACAAAGGGGTGATATGGAATTTAGTTGCAGCCAAAAAGGAAAAAAATAATCAGGAATAAAATTGGCAAATATAATGAAAATACAATATCCAATTTTGATTGAAAAAGGCGATGACAAAACAGCCTGGGGTATTATCGTTCCAGATATTCCCGGCTGCTTTTCTGCTGCTGATAATGATGCCGATATTTTGACGAATGCGCGTGAAGCGATTTTGTTTCACCTTGCATCGCTTGGTGAGATTCCAAAGCCATCAAGGCTGAGTGATATCAATACTGACGGTTTCACGGTCGAGCTGGTAGAGATAAATTTTTCAGCATAAATAGCGTGGAAGGCGTAATTTGCCAGGCTGGTCGGCCAGGCGAAAACCTGATGAACTGCCCGAACTGTTAAGAGCAATATAGCAACCTATGAAACAACAGGTAACAGACAGACACAGTTAGCCTTACAACTGCTGACCTTGGTCTTTGTGCGCACCAATAAACCGATCAGTAATAATACCCTGCTCTTTGCACTCTATCGCCAGAGCTACAAAGGCAAAAATACCAGGTCACGCTATCCATCCTATAAAGCTTCAAATTCGATTTTCTGAACAGCATCCAGGTTAATGGTTTTTCTGGTGTGCCAAAGATCGTAATTATCCTGCATAGCCATCCAGCTTTCAGGGGAACGCCCTAAGGCTTTGGATAATCGTAAAGCCATTTCTGAGCTGACACCGCTATTGCAGTTCAGTATTCTGTTTAGTGTCGATGGTGAAACGCCAAGATTTTCTGATAACTGTTTTCCGGTTAAACCAAACGGTTTCAAATAAACTTCCCGGATAAATTCGCCTGGGTGTGGTGGGTTGTGCATCGTCATTAATGATAATCCTCATAATCCAGAATAAAAGCGTGTCCGTCATGAAATTCGAATGTAATTCGCCAATTTCCATTAACCCATATCGACCACCTGTCATGAACCTGGTCTTTCAGTGCATGCAATTTAAAGCCTGGGATATTCATATCATCAATGATCGTGGCGGTATCAAGAGCGGAAAGCTGCATACGTAAGCGTTTTGCATGATGCGGCTGTATACCTGCTGCAGATCCCGTATCGAAAAACTTTTTCAGTCCTTTATGCCGGAACGATTTAATCATGATAAGAATATAGCATATTGCGCGATATGCAATTGAGTATAATTTTCAAGGTAATATTTAGAAATTTATTCAATAGTAGCTTTACGGTATCGTGCCACTACTGTCAACGGCAATTTAAATTTGACCCGCTTGGACGCAGCGATACCTTGATCTATTGCATGACCTACAAACTGAACAGGCATAGATAGCCTGAATGAAAATTTCGTTATAATCCCCATCAGTCACCCATAGCCCGACGGGGCGAAAAGCGGCAAACCTTCACCGCCTGGGGTGACCTCTTCATGAAGGAATAAAAAACTTGGAAGGAGGTTTTCTTGGACGATCCGCTATCCAGTCAGAAAGCTGCCAGCTTTCTACCCGCATTAATTGAACTCAATTACCGGCACATGCTGAACGAAGGCATGCTAGATGAAAAACGAAAAGCTTTTTTTGTTGATATCAGGCTGAAAGGATTCTGGGAGCGTATTGGTAAATACCTGAGAAGTGTTGAGTATCCGGGATTCACGCTGCACGCGTCAGGATATCTTATTGATTGCTTTCTTACTCCATTGTGGTTTTACGGTGAAACGGGAACGCGGGAACGCCCAACAATGAAAGCAGAGCGCCTTGACCGTCAGAGAAAAGCTGACAAACTTCGAAAATCTGCCGCAGATCATGCAAAACAATTATCGACCATTCTACAGCAGCTTGAAGAATTGCAATCAGATAACCCAGAAACCATTCTTCTTATGGGCTTAATAAGTCCGCTTATTGGTGATTTGAAGCATTGGGATCTTTCGGCGGATGTAAATTACATCCCAACATCCAGAGCAATCGATTCACTTAAAGAATCATTTAGAGAATTCCCCGATACCGATGAACTGTTTAGCGATTTACCCGGAATGTGCAGCAATAAATCGAGCTGGCGGGATTGGTTCCGGCAAGTTAATCACCATTTAATGCATTTGCTGACAATGTATCCCGGAGAATTAAACATCCGGGAAGTGGACTGGGTGAATCTGGTTCACGTTCTAATTGATGAGACCATATCACGCAGTTCTGTTAGTGCTGAGTTGCGCCGATGGCCTGAGTTGCGTAAGCAATTTTTGGCAACTGACGATTTGGAAAAATTACCTCGCCAACATTACATCTTGTTTTAACAATGTTATTTTTCGTTGAATTTTAGAAAAAATAACGCGTTTTTTTGAATGATAAAAATCATTAAGCTTTCCTTGTGCGTCACTCCTACGGGCAATGACGCTTTCATAACCATACACAAGGAGAAAAAATGGTTCACACAGTTCCCCATTCCCCCGAACATGAGCGGTTTTTAACACTACACGAAGTCGAGCATATAACCGGCTTCAAATCGTCATTTATCTACACGGAAGTCAAAAAGGGCAAGTTTCCAAAACCGATCAAAATCAATACCGCTTCCCGGTGGGTTGAATCCAAAGTCCGTAGCTGGTTAAACCAACAGATCGAGAAGGCGCAAAATGAGCGATAAAAATCATGACTGGATTGTTAGCCGTTTTATCGATCTGAACCAACAAATCAAAGAAGAAACAGGCATTGACCTGTTGCAAAAATCCCCGCAAGCACTGGCGATACTTTGCCTTGCGGATGTTCTTTCTGGTGTTGAAGCAAGTCTCGATAGCATGCAAAGCACAATTGGCTATACCGATTTCTCCCGCCGTGGAAGGGATTGAATGAGTGCATCGCTCTTGACAATCCCCATTCCCTGGCGGCATACTCAGAACGCTTGCGCAAAATCGCAAGCCGGGTTTAGCAGCCTGATTACGAGCGGACATATGCCGCTATGCGGCATTTTTTATGTCCGAAAATTTTGCCCTTTTGTTTTCAATGGGCGGATATGCGGGAGGTCTCACGGCCTGCCGGACTCGTACCGGTCTGCTAACCCGCATTATCTGCCCACCACAGCCGCAAGGTTTGTGGGGGTTCTCAAAACCTGAACAAAGGAGCAATAAACCATGAATCAAACCAATGAAGCTGTAATCACAGCAAACCAACCCACAAGTATCAATTTTGATGCGGCAAATGAATCAAGTTCCGCTACTTCCAAATGGACAAGGCGCTATTGTCTAGGGTTTTTGAAAGTCCTTCAGGGGCATCAAAAGAAATTAAGCCTCATCATTGAAGAATTCTTGAAGCTGGAAAAATTAGAGGATGATCCGGTTACAGATGTGGATGAAGCTTTTGCCCTGGTGGAATTGCTTGATGGACTTCGAAATGAGCTAAAAGATAGTTTTGACAATCGTGATTTCAGTGATGATGAGCTGCTGGAATGTATGCGGAAACAAATATTGCTACGCTGTGACAGTCTGTTTTTTATAATTTGGATCACGTTAGGCAGGGACGGCGAATCTAAAGAAATCTACAGATCTGAGCTATACCCAATACTGAAGCTATTAAGAGATGTTGAAAGTTTTATAAATGACTCAATCAGGGCGTTGCATCAACGTTCTGTGGCCAGAGTAATCAAGCCAAGCGCGGCAGGCTACGACAATATCATGGCCAGGCGTATCAGGGCAATAAATCCAAAATTCAAACAGCTTGAAAAATTATGCCTGTCCGATGAAGGTGAAAGCACGTTATTGGCCGATCCCGACAAGGTGCTTCAGGCTGCTAAAAAGTTACGTGATGAAATCTGGAATCTTCAAGAAGATATGCCCGCACAGTCCGAAGAAGGCATGGATTGCAGTCTTGCTATCGATCATCTTGATTTTTTAATCCGGGTGATTGAATCAAAATTTGAATTCAGAGAAAGCGATCTAATTCTGATTAGTGTAATTGTCGGCAAGACCGCACTTATTGTAAGTGATTCAGAAACCTGGTTAACGCCAGCGCCTCAAGGTGATGACGTTGAAGCCATCCGACATTAGAAAAATAGCCAGTTACGCCCTGGGCAGCATTGATTCCGTATTGAATCAATGGCTGCCTGGCGGCAAGCGTGAAGGCCATGAATACCTGCCGCTGAATCCTAAGCGTTCCGACAGTTCACCGGGTTCGTTTTCGGTAAATCTCAAGACCGGCAAATGGGCGGACTTCGCCGATGGTGCAAAAGGGAATGACCTGGTGTCATTGGTGGCTTACCTGGAAGACTGCACCCAAAGCGAAGCCGCCCAAAGGCTGGCCGTATTTCTGAATATCCACATTGAGAAAGACACGCCAGAACGCGCCACAAGGCCGCAAAACAGAAAAGGCAATATGAAGGTATTACCTGAAAAACAAAAGCCACAGGAAGGTGGCAACGGTGACGGCTGGCAATGTGTTATGCCGGTACCGGATAACGCACCCAAACCGCCCGATTCACATTCACGACACGGCAAGCCATCGATGCGCCACGAATACCGGGCAAGCGATGGCCGGTTGAATTTCTACCATGACCGCTACGAAAAGCCCGAAGGTGAGAAAAAACAGTTCAGCCCGTTAACGCTATGGCAAAAAGGAAAAGCACTCAAATGGCAATTCAAAGCGCCGCCCGATCCAAGGCCGTTGTATGGTCTTCCGGGATTGGTTGCTTGTCCTGATGCGGATTGCTGGATTGTGGAAGGTGAAAAGGCAGCCATCGCCCTGGAAACGCTGCTGCCCAATCACCCGGTACTGACCTGGCAAGGCGGGAGCAATGCCACCGCCAAAGCCGATTATGTGCCGCTTGAGAAACGGCATTGTATCGTGTTCCGTGACAACGATCCAGCAGGAGCGAAAGCCTGTAAAACGTTGATCGATCAATTGCAGGCGGTCAATGCGGCAAGCATCCGGGTGCTGGATATTTCAAAGCTTGAGCGGTCAGCGGATGAACCGCTGCAGCCTGGCGATGACGCTGCCGATCTGGTCGCCGCTGGCTGGATGGCTGAACAGTTTGCCGCATTCCTCAAGCGTGACGGTGTGCTGATCGATGCCGATGCATTCACCAGTACGGAAGATCAAGACAACAAACCCGCCGGGGATCCACAGGATATTGAAGCAATCGAACGGTTCACGCTGTTCGACAAGGGTTTGTTTGTCAATGAACAGCAAAGGGATGGCACAAGCCGTATTCGCTGGATATGCTCACCCATCAAGCCGCTGGCGATGGTGCGCACCGAACACGGGCGGGAATGGGGTTTGCTGGTCTGGTTACTCGATCCGGACAACCGGGAAAAGAAAATCGTTTTGAACATGCGCCAGTTCAACGGCGATGCACTGGCCGCAAGCGGCGAACTGCTGGATGCAGGTCTCCGGATTGGCACCGGTAACGCCCGCAAGCTGGTCATCGAATACCTGCAAACCTCAACCCCGGACAAACGCGCCAAGACCACGAACAAGACCGGCTGGCATGGGATTGACGATGAAATGGTGTTTGTCCTGCCTGAAAAGACCATTGGCGAATCGCCGGAAGAATGGCTGTATGCCAATCAATTGCCGGATACCAACCCCTACCGCCAGAAAGGCACATTGAAAGCCTGGCGTGAGCATGTGGCCGCACTGTGTGCCGGTAACAGCCGCCTGGTGTTTTCGGTCTGCACGGCGTTTGCATCGCCGTTGCTGCACCTGCTTGGCCTGGAATCCGGCGGGTTTCAGTTGACCGGCAATTCCAGTACCGGCAAAAGCACGGCGTTATTCGTGGCTTCTTCCGTATGTGGCGGGCGGGATTACCTGCAACGGTGGCGGTCTACCGACAACGGCCTGGAGGGGCTGGCGCAGTCAAGAAGCGATTCATTGCTGGTACTCGATGAAGTCAAGCAACTGGACGGCAAGATTGCCGCTGAAGCCGCCTATATGCTGGCCAATGGTTCCGGCAAGGTGCGCTCAAACGCAAACGGCACAAGTCGCAACGTAGCAGCCTGGCGGCTGTTGTTCCTGTCATCCGGGGAGCTAAGCTTATCGCAGCATGTGACCGATGCAGGCAAGCGGGTGAATACCGGGATGGAAATCCGGCTGTGCGATCTGCCCGCCGATGCGGGCGTGGATATGGGATTGTTCGAAAATACCCACGGCCATGAATCCCCGGCAAAGTTTGCCGAAACGCTGGCCGCCAATGCGGGCAAATACTACGGAACAGCGTTTATTGAATTTGTCCGCCATGTGCTTAAAAACCGGCAGGACATATCGGTAATGCTGAAAGACTGTGAAAAGGCATTTGCCGAATCAGCACTGACTGACAAAGCCAGCGGGCAAGCCC
>CAYXFV010000043.1:0-25041 GCA_964464365.1 uncultured Nitrosomonas sp.
TATATAAGCAGTTTCCTGCCAAATGACCATTTACACAAAATTATTTACACCCCCCCTGTCCAAAAATTGGGGTCCACTTCTGGTCCTGTTCCAATACCAGACTGATTGCATCTAATTTGAATTCTTTTGTGTAATGCTTTCTTGTTTCCATTTGTTCCTCCCAGGTAGAGTCTATTTTCTCTTAATTCTCTTAACTGGGTTGTCCGGATTTATTAAACCATGTCAAGCGTCAGGCATAATCGGAAAAATGGATTAAACCCAGGAACGGAATGCGGTAATATGTCTGCATGGAAAATATTCAGCAAGTCGATAATAATATTGAGAATTTCAGAGCGCTTGACTATCTCTATGAGAGCAGGCTGTTAATCCGCAAAAATAACACCATCAATCGAAGTTATAAGTCCTTACTCAAAATATCGGCTTTATTCATCACCTCCGGCGTGACGCTGGAAGGCGCCAGGCAAGTCGGTTTTACGCAAAAGATACTTGAACACCAGTCTTTTTTTGCGACAGCATACATTGATTACGTCGGTTTTGTGATTTTCCTGACCGGTATTTTCTTTCTGGTCATGGCGGTGTTGATTCAATCGGCACAGAAAATTTCCAGTCAATTTGAAGCCCTGACGCAGCATTTGAGAGAAAAGCATCTCGTATCACTGAAAGCGGTTGATCCCACAATCGAGAATCTAGCCCGGATTCGAAAAGCGGGCGCACCGGAAACCGGCGACAACGTTTTTGTGCCCATTGAAACCCTGCAATGGCTGGCAGAAAAAAACCGGCACTATATCGGCGCCTGGGCGCGCAGCAATCCTGCTGGGGAAACGCATGATATCGCGTGTTGCTATATCGTCGCGCCGCTGACTCAGCGTGCATGTAAAAAAATGCTGAATAGAGGAATCCGGAAGAACAAGGATCTTCAGCCATCGGATGTCTGCAGCGACTATAAACGCGCGGCAGGGATTTATATCATCGAAGTATATGGTGCAGGGCGCCTGTCCAAGGCGGCCATACTTTACCTGTTGCGCAGCGATATGATTCACGAAATATTGCACAGCCGTTCTATCCGCTACCTGTTTGCCAGACCGGTCAATGGCTTTGGCTTGAATCAGGTATCAAAGCTCGGTTTTCAGCCCATCGGCCCGCATCCGTATGATATGAAGGTATTGGATTTGTATTCAAAATAGGATGGGCGGTTATATATTGGAAGAAATCACCAGCCGATTGTTTTGGCATCACCGATGCGTCATAATCCGGCTATCAGAACACAAAGCTAGGATATGATCATGTCTGTTAAAACAACTATAGTAGTCACTGCCATATTGTGCATTTTTTCTGTCACGGCCAGCGCCGGAGTCGCGGAAAGCGTCGTCACCAAAGAACGGGCGGAAGCTGAAGCAAAAAAATCCGGGCTTCCGTTGCATGAATACCGGGGTTATATCCTGTCTGGTCGTTACGCACCGCAGGGCGATTGTCAGAAACAGCCCATCATTGAGGTCACCCCGGCGGGTGAATTGAGTATCCATGCTGACGGCAAGGTTGAACGCATCAGGCCCGATATCGCTCACAGCTATGGTGGTAATTACTACGAAGGGATACAGGCATGGCTGTTTCCGTACCATGAACCGGAGCGTCCCATTCTGTTTAACTTCAATGTCGGGGAGCAGTACGGACACCTAGAGATCGCCGCCCATGATCATGGCTGGGAAGGCGGACCGCCATTGAGCCAACTGCATCAGGCCCTGGTAAATGGTTCGCCTTACCAGCGCTGCCAGTAATATCCTTCGCCGTCTGGAAAATGCAGGTTACTTGACAGGAGCAGCGTATTACGATGTCGCACTGGTTATACCTGAGTATTGCCATTATTGCGGAAGTGATCGGTACATCCTTTCTGAAAAGCGCTGAAGGTTTTACTCGCCCCGGGCCATCAATCATCGTCTTGCTATGCTACGCAACGGCCTTCTACCTGCTTTCGCTTACCCTCAAAACGATTCCGGTCGGGATCGCCTATGCGGTATGGTCCGGTACAGGTATCGCGCTCATCGCGCTGGTTGGCTGGTTGGTTCTGGGCCAGGTGCTCGATGCAGCCGCTATGATTGGCATCGGTCTGATTGTCTCCGGCGTGGTGGTGCTCAACGTGTTTTCATCCAGTACGCCGCATTGAATAGCGGTTTCTTAGATGGGTTTCAGTCAGTGAGTTAATTCTCGGTCTGGCGCATGAAAAACAGAATCGGCAGCAATCCGGCGAGTATCAGTGTCACAGCGGGTACGGCTGCCTGTTCCCATGCGCCTTCGGATGTCATTTCATAAACACGTACTGCCAGGGTATCCCAGCCGAAGGGACGCGTCATCAATGTAATCGGCATTTCCTTCATGACATCGACGAAAACCAGTGTTGCACCGGTGAAGATGCCGGATTTCAGAACCGGTAAATGAATTCTTCTGAGCAGCGCCCAGCCGTACAATCCCATGCCCATTGCCGCCTCTTCGATGCTCGGGGTGATACGCTGCATCGCGCCATGAATCGAGTAATGGCTTACCGCCATAAAACGTATCAGGTAGGCGAGCAGCATGACGATGATCGTGCCTTGTATCAGCAGACCCGTTTCAAGTTGAAACAGTGTGAGCGCCAATTCACTGAGCCGGTTTTCCAGCCAGGCCAATGGAATGAAAATACCGATAGCCAGCACGGTTCCTGGCAGCGCATAACCGATGGTTGCAGTACGCACGGCAAATTGCATGCTTCTGCCTGGGAAACGGCGTGCAGCATAAACGATCATGGTGACAATGGCGCAGATAATCAGTGTGGCCAGGCCGGATAGTGTGAGCGAATGCGTCAGAAACTCGAGGTAACGTTCCAGATCGAAGCCCTCTGCAATCGATTGCATGGCCCAGTACAACAGCTGCATCAGCGGCAGCAGGAATGCGAAAAACCATACCGTCGTGATAAAGCTGAGTACAAGCCATTTCTGTTTGCCTGCCAGATGAATGCGATCGGCGCGCGGGCTTTTTCTGTTTTCGGCATAGCGCATGCGTGCCCGGAAGTGCTGCTCGAGTACAATGATGACAAAAACGATAATAACGAGCAGGGAAGCCAGCTGTGAAGCAGCCGGCAGTGAGAACAGGCTGAACCATGCCTTGTAGATGGCCGTTGTGAAAGTGTCATAATTAAAGACCGCCACCGTGCCGAAATCGGCCAGCGTTTCCATCAGCACCAGCATCAGACCACCCGCAATCCACGGACGCGCCATCGGCAATGCGACTTTAAAAAAACCGCTGCGTTGTGTAAAACCCAATGATTGCGCAACTTCCAGAGAGCGTTTGCCCTGGCTGACAAAAGCATTCCGCGCGAGCAGGTAAACATAGGGATAAAACGCCAGTGTCATGACAATGATGACGCCTGTGCGGCTGCGGATTTCCGGGAATCCGCGCAGGTCGGAATCCAGCCAGTCGCGTAGCGTTGTCTGAACAGGGCCGGTGAAATCAAACAACCCCAGTGCGACAAAGGCTGTCACATAAGCAGGAATTGCCATCGGCAACAGTAAGGCCCAGGTGAAGAATTTGCGCCCCGGAAATTCGTAAATTGCGGTCAGCCATGCGAGACTGACACCTAGAAATCCTGTGCCGAGCAGAACACCCAGCGTCAGCCAGAATGTATTGACCAGCAGCAGTGGCAGGGTGTGATCGATCAGATGCTGCCAGATATCGCTGGTTGATGTAAACAGCGACGAAATGACAACGCCGATCGGTATGATGACCAGCGTTGCCGCGATATAAGGAATCAGCCGCCAGCCAGCAACCACATTACCCTTGAATATATCCTTGAATGCTATGCGTGAGGCGTGATGTTTCTCGTTTATCGATAACCGGCGCGATCCATGAGTTTGACCGCTTCAGCCTGCAATTCACCCGCTTTAACAAGGTTGATATGATTTTGCTTGAATTTGCCCCAGGCTGCGACAACCGGGTCGGGTACGATGTTAGGATTTACCGGGTATTCCATATTGACGTCTGAAAACAGGTTTTGTGCTGAGATGGAGGATAAAAATTCCAGCAGTGCTTCTGCGGCTTTCGGGTTTTTGCCATAGCGTGTCAATCCGGCACCTGAGACATTGATATGAACACCGCCGTTTTTTTGATTAGGCCAGAAGATGCCGAGCGGTAAATCGGGATCCTTTTGCATCAAACGGCCATAGTAGTAGGTATTGACCACGGTCAGGTCGCAGCGTCCAGCGGCGACAAATTCCATCGCGCGGGTATCGTCGGATAACGGATCCGTTGCAAGATTGGCAACCCAGCCTCGGACAATTTTTTCAGTTTCTGCTTCGCCATGTTCGGCGATCATCATGGCCACCAGTGATTGGTTATACACTTTTTTGGATGTGCGCAGACACAGGCGGTCTTTCCATTTGGGATTGGCGAGATCTTCATAGGTGGATAAATCTTCAGGGTCTACTTTTTGAGTATTGTAGATGATCGTGCGGGCGCGTATGGACAGTCCAAACCATTCATTACCGGGGTCGCGCAGATGTTCTGGAATATTCATCCTGAGAATCTGGGAATCAAACGATCGAAGCAATCCAGCTTGCGATGCCGCCCATAAGTTACCGGCATCAACGGTGATTAGCATATCCGCAGGCGTATTTTTGCCTTCAGCCTGCAGGCGCGCCATGAGTGCGCCTTCATTATCCGTGGTGTATCTGACCTTGATGCCTGTTTTTTGCGTAAATGCATCAAACATCGGTTTGATGAGCTGTTCAACTCTGGCTGAGTAAACGACAACCTGCTCGGCATAAACCGGACTGGTAATAAAAACAGACAGAATGATCCAGGATAATGTTGAAATAATGCGGGATTTTAAGCGTGGAATTTGCATGTGACTTCCAGGAAAACGTGTAAAGGCGATTTGAATCGAATATAAATGAGCTATAACTATATTATGAACAGGAGTAATTATCAATCAGGATGCGTTTTTGCATTGCGGCGAAAGATCAGATCGCGGACGGCATGACCGAGTTTGATGCCGCGTTGTTCGAATTTGGTCAGGGGGCGATAATCCGGGCGTTCGGCATAATCCGCAGCGGTATTGCTGAGTAATGGTTCAGCGGACAATACCGCGAGAATCTGCTGTGCGTATTCTTCCCAGTCTGTTGCGACATGGATGTAGGCGCCGGGTTTCAGGCGCTGACACAGTTGTGAAATAAACGGCGGCTGAATTAACCGGCGCTTGTGATGCCGGGCTTTGGGCCAGGGATCGGGGAAAAAGATATGCACGCCATCCAGTGATTCGAAGGGAAGCATGTGGTGTATGATTTCTACAGCGTCATGCTGAATGACGCGTAAATTGGCAAGCTCCCGTAGTTCGATCTGATTAAGCAGGCTGCCGATGCCGGGTGTATGCACTTCAATGGCCAGATAATCGAATTCCGGATGCGCTTGAGCAATAGTCGCGGTGGTTTCGCCCATGCCGGAGCCGATTTCAAGAATTTTGGGTGCTTTACGGTTAAAAACCGATTCCAGATCGATCCATGCTTGACTGAATGGAATGCCGTATTTCGGTTTAAGGTGCTCGTGGGCGCGGCGCTGGGCAGCGGAAATTCTTCCCTGACGCAGGACAAAGCTGCGTATGGTGTGTGTCATAAACAGAAAGATGGATCTTTAATATTAAGGCGTTTTTGTGCTGGCGATGACGCCTTCCACAGGTGAGCTGGGACTGGCGGTGTATATTTTTTTAGCCATGCGTCCCGCCAGATAGGCTTCCCGGCCTGCTTCAACCGCTTTGCGCATCGCCGATGCCATGAGAACCGGATTTTTAGCTGCGGCGATGGCGGTATTCATCAATACACCGTCGCAGCCGAGTTCCAGCGCAATGGTGGCATCTGAAGCGGTGCCTACACCGGCATCGACCAGTACGGGTACTTTTGCGTTTTCAATAATAATCTGTAAATTCCAGGGATTTAGAATCCCCATACCTGAGCCGATCAGCGAAGCCAAAGGCATGATCGCCACACAGCCGATTTCCTCAAGCTGTTTTGCGGCAATGGGATCATCCGAGGTGTAAACCATCACATCAAACCCTTCCTTAACCAGTATTTCCGCGGCTTTGAGCGTTTCCACCATATTCGGGAAGAGCGTTCTGGCGTCACCTAGCACTTCCAATTTGACAAGACTATGTCCATCAAGTAGCTCACGCGCCAGGCGCAGGGTGCGTACCGCATCGTCTACCGTGTAACAACCGGCCGTATTGGGAAGAAGCGTGTATTTCGATGGCGGTACACTATCCAGCAGATTCGGTTCATCGGCATTCTGGCCAATATTGGTGCGACGGATTGCAACCGTTACAATCTCCGCGCCACTGGCTTCAATAGCAACGCGCGTTTCCGTAAAATCTTTGTATTTACCTGTGCCGACCAATAGCCTTGACGAATAGGTTTTGCCGGCAATGACAAAATTGTCCATGTCATTCTTTAATTGTTAGAGAAAAAATTTTAACCACCACCCACCGCTACAACAACTTCAAGCTGATCGCCATCAACCAAATATTGTTCAGCATATTGACTGCGCGGCACAATTTCACCATTGCGTTCTATGGCAATACGTTTGCCCTGTAAATTATTCTGATCAATGAACTGTTCAATATTCATGGATTGATGAAGCTGCCGAACTTCACCATTGATTGTGAGTTGTATCATGAGGAAGCCTGTTTCGGATATTGAGTTAAACAACTGCCTGTCGAGATAAAAGCATTTTATCATGCCGGCATGGCACAGTGGCAATAGTGCACCGTTTTGTACGGACATCGGTCAAACTGATCAGCGCCGTGTTATGCCAGTAGCGGTAGTGTATGTTGGAAACGTTGGTAACTGCATCTTTTTTATTCAGTCTGTATTCATGTTGGTCTGCGTATAGTCAAACTGTCAAATGACATTAAATAATCTGGAACTGTTATCAGCGTATATGGAGGTTTCCCATGAAAGCGAAAAGTAAGACACCCGAAAATATTCTTTTAATGATGTTGCTCGGTTTAGTGCTGATATTTCCGGTCGTGGCCGAAGCAGGCAAAAATCATCATCGCTACGGTCATACAAGTTACCATAATGGTTACGGACATTCGCATCACCGGCATCATACGAAAAAACACAAACATAAATATAAACACCATCATGGTGGTTATACTCGCACTTATGCGCCCCCACAGGGATATGCCTACAATCAGCCGTATTATCCGCCACAGCCGTCCGGATATGTCAGCAACTATAACGTTTATCCGGTCGTGCCCGCCCCCGCGCCTGTTTACGGTTACCCAGCCAACAGAATGATCGGCATCAGTACCGGGAATGGAAGCTTTATGTTACGCTACTAGATTGTAAAAAAGCCGACGTTGTGTGAATTTTAATGACACCGTCGGCTTTAAATCTGTGGGTTTCCAGCTGGATCAATACAGTGAATGTTTGTCTACCGGGACACAAAGCAGCTTATTCATGAATAAACTGACCATTTTCTTTCTGATCGTTTTCTTACTCGTGGTTTCTCCTGTTCTGGCGCAGACCCGTGGAGAAGCCCGGGGCGTCTATCGTGATCAAATTGCGGATCAGCACAGTGAAATTTCACAACGCAAAGCCATAGCTATTGCACAGAAACATATCAAGGGCCGCGTTCTTGATATCAAACAACACGGTGATATGTATCGCATCAAGATTTTAAGCGAGAAGGGCTCGATTCATATCGTACACATCAATGCCGCCGATGGTGAAATCATTACGGGCCATTGATTGAAAAAGCATGCGCATACTGGTCATTGAAGATGAAGTAACATTACAGGAACAGATTCGCCAGAAACTCGAATCTGAGGGCTTCATGGTCGATACCTGCGGTGATGGAAATGAAGGATTATATATCGCCAATGAATATCCGCTGGATGCTGCGGTGATTGATATCGGTCTACCCGGTATTTCCGGATTGGATGTTATTAAGGCCCTGCGTGAGCGTGGGAATTTGCTGCCAATTTTAATTCTGACTGCCCGTGACAGCTGGCAGGATAAAGTACAAGGGCTTGAGATCGGTGCGGATGATTATTTAACCAAGCCATTCCAGGTGGAAGAATTGCTGGCCAGAATCAAGGCATTGCTGCGTCGTGCAGCAAGCATACCCGGCACCATTATCAAATGCGGCCCGATTGTGCTCAATGTTTCAGCACAGCAGGTAACCGTGAATGATAACAATATTGAATTAACAAGCTTTGAATACCGCCTGCTTGAACATCTCATCAGACATCAAGGTGAGGTGCAGTCCAAAAGAGTACTGACAGATTATCTCTACCCGCATGATGAAGATCGCGACAGCAATGTGCTTGAAGTCATGGTGGGGCGTTTACGGCGCAAGCTGGATCCCGAGGGTAATCTGAATCCCATAGAAACATTGCGCGGACGCGGATATCGTTTCACGATCGCATGTGAACGAGCGCTATGATGTCGCTGAACAAGCGCATTTTATTAAGCGCTACACTGGTTCTTTTGATTTTTATTGTGGGTATTGCGCTGGCTCTGGACCGGGCATTTCATGACAGTGCTCGTCTCGGTGTGCAAGACCGCATGCTGGCAAAATTATTAATGCTGATGGGGGATGCGGAGGTCGAAGAAGATGGCCGGCTCGATATGCCGACCAATCTACTCGATACCGAATTTGGCCGCCCGAACGCAGGCACCTATGCCTATATTGTCGATCAGTCCAGAACGATAATCTGGCAATCGACATCGGCATTAAACAAAAAAATTCCTGAATTGATACTGCTGGATAAAGGTGTTAAGGATTTCGGGCAAATCAGCATGGATGGTCAGGTCTACTTTATCTACCGCTATGGTGTGGCATGGGCGACCGAAACAGGCGGTTATCCGCTGACTTTCAATGTGGTTACCGAGACAACATTGTTCGACGCCCAGATTGAACGCTATCGCGAAGATCTCTGGGGCTGGCTGAGCGTAATGACGTTATTGCTGCTGGTCACACAAATGCTGGTGCTGCGCTGGGGATTGCAGCCGATGCGCCGGGTGTCAACCGAATTATCAGCAATCGAATCAGGCGTGCAGGAAAATGTTAACGGTGTCTATCCAAGTGAGCTGAAGTTGTTGACCGACAGTATCAATTCCCTGATCGATCATGAGCGGAAACAGCAGAAACGCTACCGCAATGGTCTGGCTGACCTGGCACATAGTCTGAAAACACCCTTAGCCATTTTGCAGGGTGCGGCTACGGCTAGGAATGACGAGCAGGATAAAGAAAAGGACAGGGAAAAAACTATACGCGAACAAATCGAGCGCATGGACAATATTATTCAGTATCAGCTCCGGCGTGCGGCCACGGCGGGCAGTTCTCCGGGTATGCGGCTGGTCAGGCTTTATCCGGTCGTCGACCGTATTGTCAAAACAGTCCGGAAAGCGTATCACGACAAGAATCTGGAAATCTCCAAAGATATTGATCAAACGATCAGTGTGCGTATTGATGAAGGCGATCTCATGGAGCTGCTCGGTAATCTTGTCGACAATGCCTGCAAATGGTGTGACCGGTTGATTGTGGTATCTGCACGACAGAATCAGGATCAGGTTATTATTCAGGTTAAGGATGACGGGCCGGGTATCCGGGAGAATGAAATCACCAGAATACTCGAACGCGGTGTGCGTGCCGACCAGTCTATTCCGGGGCATGGCATCGGTCTGGCGATTGTGCGCGATATCATCCAGGTTTATGGCGGCAATCTGTCCATAGAAAAAAATTATCCGGCAGGCGCGTGCATTACGATTAGTTTAAGTAACAGATAGGTACATGACTTTTGAAAAATCGCGCCACTTTTTTGTTTAACGGTGTCAGAAAGCAGAAAAATGCTGCATCAGTTCGTTCCGGTATTTTGTTTTTTGCGTGTTTTGCGTTCCTTTTATTGTTCAATTCCGTTTTAGCCGCCGAAAACGCTGAATCACATCAGGCAATCGAAATTTCGCTGAATGAAAATCGAAACAAATTCAGCGCGACATTAAGCACTGTCGAAGAACGTATTGCCACCCTGAAAAAGATTGATGCACTGAACGAAGCGCAGCAGTCCGAACTGTCATCATTGATTCAGGCGCAGGATCGGCTGCTTAAGAGCATTGAATCTGTAGACCGGTCGGTGCAGTATGTCCATTCATCGCAAATTGCGCCGCAGCAGTTGAAAGTTTTCGAGCAGACGCTCGAAGCGCCATTGCAGGATGAAGAGCTGAAGCCGGAAAGCATTGATGAGCAGCAGCCGCTCGGGATACTGGAATCCCAGTTTGAAGCCATCAGAAAAGAACTGGCAGCCGCGCAGAAATATCGTGACGACACAGAGCAGGAAGCTGCCCGGCGTAATGAGCGGCAACCCAAACTGCAGGAAGAACAATCGTTTGCGCGGAAACGGATCGACGAATTGAACCGGGCTATCGCGACAGCGCCCGAAAAATCCATAGAGTTATTAAGTGAAACACAGCGGGTTGCGCAAACCGCCGAACTGGATTATCTGAATCAGTTGATTCAGGAGTTGGAGCTGGAGAGCAGCAGCTACAATCAGCAGCGTGAACTGTTACGCGCGCGGCGCCATCTTGCTGAGCGTAAAGTGTTGATTGCCGAACATAACAATAACACCTTTGAACAGGTGATTAATAAGCTGCGATCCGAAGCCGCCGCACGCGCCAAGGAAGTTGCTGACACCGCCAGCCAGGCGGCTGATACCGAGCATCCCCTGGTTCGCGCCATCATGGAAGAAAATAAATTGTTTGCGGCGGAACTGGAGCAGATAACCGTTGATAGTACCGCACTCAGCGAGGAACAAAAATCACTCAACCAGACACTGACATCCATTCAGCGCAATTATGATCGAATCCGGGAAAAAATCACCCAGACAGGATTGACCAATGCCATTGGCCTAAAACTGCGCAACGATCGTAAGCTGTTACCGGACATCGGTCTGCATGAAAAGAAAATAAAGCTGCGTAATCTCGAAATTAATCGCGTGCAGATCAGGCGTATCGAACTGGAAGATCGGCTGCTGGAGCGGGTTGACCTGAACCGGGAAGTCCGGCGCCGGCTGGCGGAAGCCAGGATAGCGTTAAATGAGGAAGAGGAAGCAAAACTGCTGTCGGTCATTTATCAGGCATTGCTGAAGCAGAAAGATGATTATCTGGATGAGCTGGTCAATGCCTATGATGTTTATTTCGAGAAGAAACTATATCCCTTGCTCGATAAAGAGCAGAAATTAATCATCCTGATCCGGGATTACAAGGATTTCATCGATACCCGCATTCTGTGGATACAGAGCGCGCCCATGATTCAATTGCAGGACATTGAGCGGCTGGGGGCTGCCACCGCGTGGCTGCTTGATCCGGAGTCCTGGATAATCACAGTAACGCTTTTAGGCCGGGATCTGGATGAGAATATCCTGATTGTCATGCCGATATTGTTCGTTATCGCTGTGTTGTTGTTCATGCAGGATTATCTGAGAGAAAAATTATCCGCGCTGGGGCGCTACGTCACTAAGCTTAGCAAAGCCCGGTTTATCGATACGCTTTGGGCCGTCATGGTGACCATATTGATGGCGCTGCCCTGGCCGTTGCTGATCTATCTGATCAGCTGGCGTATTCATCAGATGAATACCGACTCGACATTTGTGATTGCGTTTGCGCCTGGATTGGTCGTACTGGCTTATCTGCTTTTTGCCGGATTGTTATTGCGCCATCTGTGCCGCAAGGAAGGACTGGGGGAGCTGCATTTCCGCTGGAAAACCGAAAGTATGGTGCTGATCAGGCGTCAACTGGCCTGGTTTTTGCCGGTCGCTTTACCTTTGGCTTTTCTATTCGTCGTAACGATGGAACAACCAACAGAAGCGCATTATGAATCGCTGGGGCGCCTCGTGTTTTTCATTCTCATGGCCATGACGACGGTATTGATCTACCGGCTGATGCATCCGTCCAGAGGGCTGCTGACTAATTACCTGGAAAAAAACGACGAAGGTTGGATTAACCGGCTTGCCGGACTCTGGTTCCCTACGCTGCTGATCATCCCTTTCAGTGTGGCGCTGACTGCCGCAATCGGCTACATGTATACCGCCGGGCAGTTGTCATTGCTTATCATCCATTCCGTATTGCTTGTTTTTGCAGTGATTATTGCCAGGGCGTTGCTGATACGCTGGCTGAACATTGCGCAGCGTAAGCTTGCGATTGAACAGTGGCGCAGAAAAATCGCCGTACAGATTGGCGTGTCCCAGGAGGAAGAAAAGGTCCGATCAGCGGACACGAGAGAACAAATCGTTGCTGAAGAAGAGATGCTCGATGTCGAAATGATCAGCGCGCAAACCATGAAACTGCTCAATACCGCTTACTGGTTTGCCATCGTGATCGGGATTGCATTGATATGGTCGCAGGTATTGCCGGCATTTACCATGCTTAATGACGTCATATTGTGGAGTACTGAAATAACCGGCAGCGAAAACGGCAAGGAAATCACAAGCCAGGTTCCGATCACGCTGGCCAATCTGTTGCTTGCCATCATCATTTTTCTGATGACATTTTTTATCAGTAACAATATTCCGGGATTGCTGGAGATCGCTATTCTGCAGCGTCTGCCCTTTACACCCAGCGGCCGCTATGCGATTGCCTCTATCGCGCGTTATTTTGTTATTATTGTCGGCTTTGCGATGACGTTCAATGCGTTGGGTATCGGCTGGTCAAAAGTCCAATGGCTTGCCGCTGCGGTGACTGTCGGGCTCGGCTTCGGGTTGCAGGAAATTTTTGCCAATTTTGTTTCCGGCCTGATTATTCTGTTCGAGCGGCCGGTGCGTGTCGGGGATATTGTTACGGTAGGCAACATCAGCGGCAAAGTTTCCCGTATCCAGATGCGTGCAACCACCATTATCGATTGGGACAGGAAAGAATTGATCATTCCCAACAAGGAATTTGTCACCGGACAGGTCATTAACTGGTCACTTTCCGATTCGATTCTGCGCATGGTCATCCCGGTCAGCATCGTATACGGATCGGATACTAAACGTGCCAATGAAATACTGCTGATTATCGCGAGGAATCACTCTAATGTACTTAAAGAACCCGAACCAAGTTCCCGGTTTGTAGGGTTTGGAGACAGTGCGCTTAAATTCGAATTGCGTGTTTTTATTCCGGATCCGGATCTTCAGATCGAAACCCGCCACGATCTGCTGATGGAAATCGATCAACGTTTTCGTGAAGAAAAAATAGAAATTGCAATTCCGCATCAGGATATCCATATTAAGAGCCTGCCGGATGAAATTTCAATCGTTTCCAGATCGCTGAGTTCAGCGCCGGTTAAAGAATAAAGCTCGGTATTTTCAGGCTTTATTGACTCGCGTATCCAGCCAGTCAATGTATCCACCGGATGCACGCGAACCTTAGGTTCTGCTTGGAAGTTGCGCGCATGGGGGCGTTGATTAAATCTGTTTAAGCAGTTTGCGCCATCCAGAGCGGTATCGCTGAAAAAATCTATCAGGCTTTATCGGAGATTTAACGGTAAGACAGTTGACCAGACTAACTCAAACCGTTAAGATTGGCATCTTTTTCAAATCCCCGATAGCTCAGTCGGTAGAGCGACGGACTGTTAATCCGCAGGTCCCAGGTTCGAGCCCTGGTCGGGGAGCCAATTCGGTACAAAACTGGACACTCTATGGAGGGTGTTGTTTGATTCAGCCAGCACATTGAGCACAAGCTAAGTATTTTCGATTTTATAATGATTAGGCTCCATTTCTCTGAATACCCGTTTTATTGAGTCACAATACTGTATTTTCTTCCCCACTCATCCATTGCAAACAGAGAAGCCCAATTCGCCTGCTGAAACTGTTTGGGTCTTCATATCAGATATTTTTCCATTTCCACTTGCAGATCCTCAAATCGCGGAAAATGATGAAACGCTGTCGCCAGTGTACATCGGGATCATTTGTCATGCTATTATTTTGGCATTTTTTAAATAATTTGCAGTTTATCGCGTCACACATGGCGCGGAATATGACGCTCACGCAACCGGGCTCGAACAGTTCGAAATTATGCTTCATAATACGCGCTGCATTTGTGTAAATTTGCGTAAGCTGACAGACCCGGAAACCACAAAGGAAAAATTGCTGACACTATGACCGGTATTGATTATGAATCTGTTCCACAGTCGTTTGATGTAACATCGCACACTGGCAATCGATCAAGGGCAAAAAGATGACAGGACAAGGCTCCGGAGGAAACGTCCTTGCTGCGATATGCAGTTTTCTTATTCCTGGCTTAGGTCAGCTGGTTCAGGGCCGGTTGCTACAAGCCTTTCTTTTTTTCATCGTTGTCAGCGCCAACTATTTCTTTGCGGCGCTGATTATTCCGGCGATTATCGGTGGTTTCATACATCTGTGGTCGATACTGGATGCCGCGAAATTCAAGGAAATGCGATGAATCTATACGCTATAGCTCGCTGTTAAGCGCCTGTACAGCTTTCTGTATTATCTGAAACAACAGGCGGTAACTTTTAGCAGGATGCCCGGATTCTCTTTCTTTAAGTGTATTCCGTATCAGCAGACGGATTTGCTGGATATCAGCAGTTGGATAGTTTTCCGCGAATGCCGTTATTGCGGACGCATCGGCGAGTAACCGCTCGCGCCAGCGTTCAGTCTGATGCAGTTGCGCGGTCTGATGCAAACTTGTCTGCTTCCAGGCATTGAGTTTTTCCTGGATAGGCGATACGTCGATCCGACGCATAATTTTTCCGATGTACTGCAATTGACGCTGCCGGGCGCCGAATTTGCTGATTCGCTTTATTTCATTAATGGCATCGTACAGTTGCTCAGGCATATCCAGCGATTTCAGCTGCTTGTCGTTGAGTTCAATCAAATCCTCTCCGAGCTTTTGCAACGCATGCATGGCTTTTTTTAGTTTTGTTTTACTGGGTTTTTCATCCGGATTATCGGGGGGCGGGACGGTTGGATCAATTTGCACGAAAATCAATTCCCAAAAAATAATCTTAGACTTGAGCGGTAAGCTGCAAGTTGTATTTTTGGATTTGTTTTGCATCAACGCGTGCAAACCAAAACCAATATGCTGTTATCATAACGTAATTGTCTGTATACAGACGCTTACAGCAACCCTATCAATGCTTTTGCAATCTTGAACATGAATAATAATACCAGAGTAGAGACACAAACACGTTTTTCTTATCCGTTTTCCAAGCTTCAGCAGATTGCTGAGGATATTCTGAAACAAGCGACAAAAAATGGCGCCAGCGCCTGCGAAACTCATGTTTCCGATGGTTTCGGCCAGACTGTTACGGTACGGAAAAATGCCGTTGAAACAATTGAGTACAACCGCGACAAGAGTCTTTCTGTAACGGTTTATATCGGTCAGAGAAGAGGCAATGCCAGTACTTCGGATTTTTCTCCGCAAGCCATACACGACACCGTTGCCGCAGCATTATCCATCGCACGCCATACAGCCGAAGACGATTGCGCCGGGCTTGCAGACGCCGGGCTTATGGCCAGAGATTTTCCCGATCTGAATTTATACCATCCCTGGGATCTGTCGGTTGAATCGGCCATTGAACTTGCGAAGCATTGTGAGCAGGCGGCTTTTTCGGTTGACAAACGCATCACCAATTCAGAAGGCGCCAGTATCAGTATTAACGAATCACAATTCGTCTATGCCAACAGTCTGGGTTTCCTGGGTGGTTATCCTTATTCCCGACACACGATCAGTTGCGTCACTATTGCTGAACAGGGCGAATCCAAGCAGCGTGATTACTGGTACAGTACGGCGCGTGACTCAAAAGACTTGGAGTCTGTTACACAAATCGGGTATAAAGCCGGTGAGCGCACGGTTGCACGCCTCGGCGCGCGCAAAATCGATACCTGTAAAGTACCCGTATTATTCGAAGCACCCGCCGCATCCAGTCTGGTCGGTCATTTTTCTGGCGCAATCAGCGGCGGCAGTCTTTATCGTAAATCTTCATTTTTGATGAACAGCATCGGACAGCAGATCTTCGCGCGGGATGTCAATATCAAGGAATCGCCACATCTGCCCAAAGGGCTGGCCAGTGGCGCTTTTGATGATGAAGGTGTGGCAACCACGGAACGTCATGTGGTCGAGCAAGGCATCGTTAAGGGTTATTTTTTGAATAGCTATTCCGCACGCAAGCTAGGCATGCAAACCACAGGCAATGCGGGCGGCACGCATAATCTGAGCATTTATAACGACAACCCCCTTGATTTTGCCGCATTGTTGAAAAAAATGAATACCGGCTTGCTGGTCACTGAGATGATGGGTCATGGTGTCAATGCAGTCACCGGAGATTATTCGCGGGGCGCCTCAGGATTCTGGGTTGAACAAGGAGAAATTCGCTTTCCTGTAGAAGAAATTACGATCGCCGGTAACCTGGTAGAAATGTATCAGGGCATATCGGCCATTGGCAATGACATTATCGTGCGTGGCTCGAAACAAAGCGGCTCTATCCTGATCAACCATATGACCATAGCCGGTAATTAAAGACGTGACTTATCTGCCGATGGCGTCCGGTTTCCTTTATCTGACAGTCATCATGGACTGGTATAGCCGTAAAGTACTGAGCTGGCGAGTGTCTAACAGTCTGGATGCCAGCTTTTGTGTCGATGCGCTCGAGGAAGCGATTTACCGTCATGGAACACCGGATATATTCAATACAGACCAAGGCTCTCAATATACCAGTGAGATTTTTACCTTGGTATTGAAGAACCACAGTATTAATATCAGCATGGATGGCAAAGGCGCCTGGAGAGACAATGTGTTTGTCGAGCGCTTGTGGCGCAGCGTCAAATATGAGGAAGTTTATCTCAATGCCTATGAATCAGCGTCCGAGGCCAAACAATCGCTGGCTAAGTATTTCCGGTTTTACAATAAAAACCGAAAACATCAGACCTTGATGGCAATACCCGATCAGGTCTATTATGAGTCCATCAGGTTGCTTGAGACAGGTTGATATATGGGGAAAATAACTCATAAGGCTCCTGTCCAAAAATTGGGGGCCACTTCTGTGCTCAATGCGATTTTGTATGTGGCTGAGCACGACTGTAAGTGGCGTGGCCTGCCTGCGGAATTCGGTAATTGGCACAGCATTTACACGCGAGCCAATCGTTGGGCCAGGAATGGCGTCCTGGATCGGGTTTTCCTCGCGCTCCAGCAAAACAAGCTGATACAATTGGAAATGGATCACATGTCGCTGGATAGCACGATAGTCAAAGCCCATCCTGATGGTACCGGTGTGCTAAAAAAACGGTGTTCAAGCTATCGGTAAATCACGGGGGAGGCTGGACTGCCAAAATTCACTTGGTCACGGCAGATGCCAGAACTGCGGTAGTATTTTCGTTATCTCTCGGTCAGGCCGGTGATGCACCAGAAGGGCAGAAGTTGTTGAAAACCCCGGCAAGCGGCACTCATATTCTCAAACGATGAAGAAAATACTTTTCTTTGGTTATGGTAATCCAGGACGGGGCGACGATGCGCTTGGGCTGCTGTTTGTCGATAAAATGACGCAATTCAAGCAGAAAAATGTCGATTGCCGCAGTGATATGCAATTACTGGTTGAACATGTGACAGACTTGCATGAGCATCATGAGGCGGTATTTGTCGATGCAGACATGGCTTGTGATGCGCCGTTTGAATTTTCACCTGTTGCTGCGTTCAAGGATGAGAGCTATACCAGCCATGCGCTCACGCCCGCTGCGTTGCTTTATGTTTATCAACAGGTTTATCAGCGCAGCCCGCCGGTAGCTTTTTTACTGCGCATTCGCGGTTATCATTTCGCTCTGGGTGATCTGCTCAGTCAAGAAGCCGTGTACAATTTGAATGCAGCGTTCCAGTTTATAAACCGGTGTTATGGGTAACCATAATGCATGAAATGGCGCTGGCAGAGAATATGCTGCAAATCATCGAAGAAGCTGCCGCCGACCAGGGCTTTGCGCAGGTCAACACGATATGGATGGAAGTGGGGCGGCTGGCTTGTGTGGAAAAGGAAGCATTGCTGTTTTGTTTCTCAGCGGTTGTTGCGGGTTCGGTTGCACAACAGGCAAAACTTGAAATTATCGATATCGAAGGACGGGGCCGATGTGCGCGGTGTCATTGTGAGATGATTCTCAATACGCTTTATGATGCTTGTCCAGTCTGTGGTAATTATGCGATAAAAGTAATTTCCGGTGATGAGATGCGTATCAAAGAACTGGACGTTGAATAGGGGGCGGTAATGTGTACAACGTGTGGCTGTGGAACAGATCATGTTCATATGAACGGTAAAATTCTGCATGAGCATGAGCATGAGCACGTAATAGATGAACATCATACGCATGTGCCAGGGATGCGCGTATCGCGCAGGATTAAGATCGAACAGGATGTTCTGGCCAGGAACAACCGCTATGCACAGGAAAATCGTCATTTTCTAACCAGGCACGGCATTTTTATGCTGAATCTGGTTTCCAGTCCCGGTTCCGGTAAAACGACACTCCTGATTGAAACCATCAAGGCTTTGCTGGATACTTTGCCGATCGCCGTGATCGAAGGCGATCAGCAGACCGATCATGATGCCATACGTATCCGTGCAACCGGTGTACCCGCCTTGCAGATCAATACCGGGAAGGGGTGCCATCTTGATGCGCATATGGTTGGGCATGCCATGGAACAACTGGATTTACAGGATAATAGCCTGCTGTTTGTCGAAAATGTCGGGAATCTGGTGTGTCCAGCGGGTTTTGATCTGGGTGAGGCGCATAAGGTAGTGATTTTGTCCGTTACCGAAGGAGAAGACAAGCCGCTTAAATATCCCGATATGTTTCGTGCAGCGGATGTGATGCTGTTAAATAAATGTGACCTGTTGCCTTATTTGTCATTTGATGTGGAGCGTGCGATTGAATATGCACACCGTGTCAATCCTGGATTGCAGGTTATAAACTTATCCGCGATTCAGGGCAATGGACTACCGCAGTGGATAGACTGGATCAAATCAGGCCATCAGCATATGATACGGCAGGCTGCGCAGGCCGTGCAGACGGTGACAGCTGAGAAGGCAACGTTATAACCTTTTAATAAAAACCACCTGCTATTGATTCATTCAAATACTGCTACTTTTACGGCAATCAAGCTGGCAATAACCGGGCCGTCAGTTCTTGCCTGTGGCGCATTTTTGAAAAATACGATTTGCCTGACGCAGGGAGATATCGCGTATCTGTCACCGGTAACAGGCGACTTGTCTACTGCGGAAGCACGTCATAAGCTTGATGATACCGTTGCTCTGATGTGCCGGGCCCTGTCAATTACGCCCGAAATTGTTGCGCATGATTTACACCCGGATTTCTACAGCACCGAGTTTGCCTGTAGCTTTGCAGCGCATCGGCAAATTCCGGTTCTTGCCGTGCAGCATCATCATGCGCATATTGCAGCGGTTTGTGCTGAGTACCAGCTTACAGAACCGGTATTGGGGCTTGCGCTCGATGGTGTCGGTTTTGGAACGGATCAAGCGCCGTGGGGTGGCGAGTTGTTATACGTTGATGGCGGATATTTTGAGCGCCTGGGGCATTTATCGACACTGGCGCTTCCTGGGGGTGATCGTGCTGCACAGGAACCTTGGCGTATGGCCGCCGCAGCTTTGGCGAAGCTGGGTCGCGTGGATGAGATTGCGCAACGTTTTGCAGACCAGCCCGCAGTGCAATCGGTGGTTTATATGTTGAGGCAGAATATCAATTGTCCGCAAACCTCAAGTATGGGGCGACTGTTTGATGCGGCGGCAGGATTGCTCGGTGTGAATCTGATCCAATCGCATGAAGCGCAGGCGGCGATGAATTTGCAACGACTTGCGGAAAAAAAGGGTCAAACGGATATTCTGGAGCAGGGTTATCTGATCACTGACAATAACCAATTGGATTTTTCGCCATTGTTATCTGCGTTGATGGATGACTTCAACACGATTGACGATATTGAACGTGCGGCTGCAATGTTCCATGCCACAATATGTGTCGGATTGGCTGAATGGGTAGTGCGAATGTCGCAGCGGCGGGGTGTTATCTGTCTTGCTCTGGGGGGCGGCTGCTTTCATAATGAAATTTTAGCGCATGGGCTTGCGGGTCAGTTGAGCGATAGCCGAGTGCGCCTCTTCAAGGCTTGGAAGGTGCCGCCGGATGATAGCGCTATTGCATTGGGGCAAGCCTGGGTTGCGATGCAAGCTTACAGAATGATGAACTGATGAATTTAAGGAATAATCTGGAACAATGAGTGATTATGTGCAGCGCTTTTTGCTGGAAAATCTGGATATACGTGGTGCTGTAGTGCATCTGGACAGTGTATGGCAGCAAATGCTGAAGGATCGTGATTATCCCCGACCGGTTATAGATTTGCTTGGGGAAATGGCCGCGACAACATTACTGCTGGGTGATAATCTCAAACAGCCCGGGCGCTTGACCGTGCAGTTGAAGAGTACTGGCCCGGTATCCATGCTGGTTATGGATTGTAATGAGCAGCTGTATTTGCGCGGCATGGCGAAATGTGCGCCGGTTATTGAACCACAGACAGTATCCGATTTACTCGGGCATGGGCAGTTGGTACTGACACTGGATATGTTCTCCATGCGTGAGGTTTATCAGAGTATCGTGCCGCTCGACGGCGATACCATTGCAGAAATTTTCGAACATTATTTCAGACAATCGGAGCAGCTGCCTGCGCGTCTTTTTTTAACGGCATCGGATCAGGCCATATCCGGTATTCTGCTGCAGAAGTTGCCCGCTACCGACAAGCGGGATCCGGATGGTTGGACGCGCGTGGAAGCACTCGCTGCAACCGTGTGTGATCAGCCTGTTTTTAATCTATCTGCAACAGACCTGCTGACCCGCTTGTTTATTGACGAAACGATTCGTATTTTTGATGCGCGATCGGTCGGTTACGGTTGTCGTGATAACTCAGCGAAGATTTATGAAGTGCTGCAGTCACTGGGGCGCGGGGAGATTGAGGCTATACTTCGGGAACGTGGAGAAATTATCGTGCATGATGACATCTGTAATCGGGAATATCGCCTTGATGCGCTGACGGTCGATGCTATTTTCCGCGATGTGGATCCGACGGTGCATTAAAGGTTGAGGTTGACATTGACGTTTTATGCTGAGTGACAGCAATAAGTATTTAATCTGTCAAGTTTGAATTGACAATCTGACTTAATTTTGACTAAAGTTTCTGTACGGGTTTGTCGATATGGAAATTAATTAAAATAAATCATAAGGAAATTAAATTGAAAATCGATAATTCAATACACACAATACCGAATGTTTCACCAGGTGATAGCAAAAAGCCTGTCGAAATAACCCCGACTGTTCCTCAGGAGAATCAGGGCAGTACTGTTCATATCAGTCCACTCGCCGCCAATCTGCAATCGGCCAGTGTGGCGGAAGTGAGTTCTGTTGTTGATATGGAACGTGTACAACAGGTTAAACAGGCCATTAGTGATGGTACTTTTAAAGTCAACTCCGAGGTGGTTGCCGATCGCTTGCTTGAAACTGCTAAAGCGTTAATCTCAACAAAAGAGGGATAAAGTTAATGTCTGAAGAGCAGCGTCTTGAAGAAATTGTTTCTATTCTTAAAAAGGAAAAAGAAACCACGCAAATGTTCCTGGAAATCCTCTATAAGGAGGAGGAAACACTCACTCAGGGACGAATAAGCGATCTTGATAGCGTTATATCGGAGAAAGCTGAAATAATCAATGAATTGGAAAAAATTGATGAGCAGCGTTCGCAATATCTGTTGTCTCAGGGTTATCCGACAAATAAAGCGGGTATGCAACAATGGCTGGCTGAACATGCCTGTAGCATTGGGTTGCATGAATTGTGGAATCAATTAATAAAACTGGCCAGACAGGCCAATCAGGTTAATCGAATTAATGGCAAAGCCATTTCACTACAGCTTCAATACAATCAACGTTCCTATCTGGCGCTGCAAAGCGCAGCCGGTAACGTATCCTTTTATGGGCCGAAAGGTCAGGTTTATTTCTAAGCGCTAAGCTTCCGGACGCCTTATAACCGTATAAGGCGTTTATATCCGCCAGATGTACAAAGTTGATTCGGAGAAATCGTTTAATCGTATGATTTTTTCAGGAACAATACCGGGGACTGTGAAGGTGTTGCTGATGAATAGGCTGCCAGGTTGCATTTCACGGCATACTTTTTCCCAGAGTGTTGGCATGGGAACAGGTGAAAGATACGCATAAACGACATCATATTGTGCGAGATCCTGTTGCCATAGATCACCCCACTGAACATTGCAGTTTGTTTGGTTGAACAATATTCTGATCTTTCCAATTAAACAAGGAATCGGTGCAGCTTCTATACCGTAAAAGAAACCATTGTCGCGTAGGGTATTCAATTTACTGAGTAAACCACCGCAGCCGCAGCCGAGATCGATAAATGTGAAGTTCTTTTTTTGCGGTAACAAAGACGCCAGGGTTTTGGTGACTTCGGAACTGGAAAGATACAAGGGCACCTGAGTCTTGAAAATCTTGCCATAAACCAGAAATAATACGAAAAAACATATACCAAACCACACCGGTGATATTCCCAGCGTCAATGTGATGACGATGGCGGGTAAAAAGGCTAATTGTATCGGGATCCACCAATAGGCCATTTTAGTGTAGTGACTGATGGCCGCTGCCGTAATACCTTGAATCGGGGCCCAAGCCAGGATCGTCAGGGATGGAAAGAATACAACCAGTGGCACCATGCATAAAAATGCCAGCAATTGAATAAGTAGCGCTTTTATTATGGGTGTACGGGTAACGGGGTGAGTGAACATTATAATTATGCGTAATTTTTTTCTATTCCGCAGTACGTGGGATTCGGGGTAGGTCGATCAAATCTTTATTGATTCCGATTGGGCTGTCGATTTTTACTTCGTCGTTTTCCTGTTTGATCGCGTTTTCAGCCTTTTCATTCATCACAATGATACTAATTCGGCGGTTAACCGGATTGAAAGGATTATCACGATCGAATAAGACAGCTGATGACAATCCGACTACACGCAGTACTTTATCAGCATCCATACCGCCGGCTATTAATTCCCGACGTGAAGCGTTAGCGCGATCGGCTGATAATTCCCAGTTGCTATAGCCTATATCCCCGGAAGGGAACGGTGTTGCGTCCGTATGCCCGGAGAGGCTGATTTTATTCGGCACATCGTTCAGCATTTTGCCTATTTCGTGAAGTATTGTTTTAGTATAAGGTTGCAATTCAGCGCGTCCACTGGCAAACATCGGCCGGTTTTGTTCGTCAACGATTTGAATGCGTAATCCATCCGTGGTGATATCCAGTAACAATTGACTCTTGAATCTATGTAACAAAGGATTTGCTTCAATGGCCCGTTCAATCTTGTTTTTTAAAAGATTAAAACGAATTAGCTCAATGCGTTCTCGTTCGGCTTTTGCGGCTTCAAGGTCTATAAATGCTTTATTAGCTGAAGTTTCACCTTTTCTAACCTGTCCGGTACTTTTTGTCATGTCAGTACCACCACCTTTTATTACGCTTGAGGTTTCACCTACATTTGTACCCCCAAGAAAAGCCACTTTCAATGGTGTTCTAAAGTATTCGGATATACCTTCGAGATCACCTTGAGAAGATGAGCCAAGTAGCCACATTAACAAAAAGAAAGCCATCATCGCCGTTACAAAATCGGCATAAGCGATTTTCCATGCGCCACCATGATGACTGCCAGCCATTTTTTTGATACGTTTAATGACTATAGGGCGTTGTGAAAGATCATCAGACATACATTGCCTCGTTGATATCTCGTTATCTTGTTACGATGATCTGGATTGGATTATTCTGCTTTGCTACTCTTGACATGTTGTTCCAGTTCAAGGAATGACGGTCTTTCCGTGGTAAAGAGCACTTTCCGGCCAAATTCTACCGCGAGAACGGGCGAATAACCGTTCAAATTGGCCAGTAATGTAATTTTGATGCATTCCAATAGCTTGCTGGATTCATGTAATTGATGTTCAAGTTTCCCGGCTAATGGGCTTATAAAACCGTAAGCCAGCAGAATACCAAGGAAGGTACCTACCAAAGCAGCCGCGATCAGAACACCGAGTTCGGCTGGTGGTAAATGAACAGACTCCATGGTATGAACAACCCCCATGACAGCGGCGATAATACCAAAAGCTGGTAAGCCATCTCCGAGTTTTGCAATACAGTGAATGGGAACTTCGCCCTCCTGGTGATGTGTTTCCAGTTCGCTGTCCATTAAATTCTCAATTTCCAGTGCGTTTAGATTCCCGCCCACCATCAGCCGTAAATAATCTGTCATAAACTCTGTAACATGGTGATCTGCCAGAATGGCTGGATACTTGGTGAAGATAGGACTGTTTTGCGGGTCGTCGACATCAGATTCGATCGACATTAGGCCTTCCTTGCGGATTTTTCCAAGAATCTCATAGAGCAACGTCATTAACTCCATATAAACAGCTTTGGTATATTTGGTGCCTTTTAAAACACTTGGCAAGCCTTTTAAAGTTGCTTTGAGCGCCTTGCTGGAATTGCCAACTACAAAAGCACCGAAAGCACCTCCGCCGATCATCAATATTTCAACCGGTTGCCACAGAGAAGCCAAATGCCCACCTGCGAGTGCAAAACCGCCAAATATAGATAAGATGATAATGAGATAACCAACAATGACTAGCATTATAGAAAACCTTTGTGCGTAAGTTAAAAATTGTTATTAGGTTTAATAATTTACGCAAAAATTATCATATATGGCTGGAATCGAAGAGATGAGAAAGCGAGAATTTAACCCGTATTTCTGCAAGATAATGGTTTGGTGGGCGTTTCTGGCATCATCATTTTGATAATATGCCGCAATCGGGGATTTGGCTTACTGAGTCCGGCATAAAAAGTGCCTGACGTGTGTATGGATTTGTAACCTGGAAATGGAGCGGGGATGGAGTAGGAATAACCTGAGTTCGGGATAAGAAAAGAAGAGGTGGACGTCTGCCTTTTTGCGT
>CAYXFV010000044.1:0-24213 GCA_964464365.1 uncultured Nitrosomonas sp.
GTGTTTCTTCGGCGCGATTTGCGGCGCGGGCAGGCCGATTACTTCGCTAACAATGAAATCCGGGCCGGAAATATTGGAACAATGACGCTGAAAATGGTTCATAGGCATAGCGTTGAGTAGAAAAAGGGAAGGGTCAGAAAAAAACTTTCGGAAAAAGTGAGGGGATTTCGATTTCCATTCGGCCTATCAGGTAGAACCTATTATTAATTTACCTGACCGAAAGAATAATATGACCGTCATTCATTTCTATCCAGCTACTCATTTCCTGTCCGCTTTTAACCTATCCTCCCTGTTGCGCTTTGCTGGCCTGTGCAGTGTGATATTCAGCCTTGTATTCGGCGGGATCGATCTTATACAGACTGCACATGCGCAAGGTAATACGACAGAGCCCACCGAGGCCGATACCAGATTTTTTGACATACCTGCCGGACCACTGGATAAAGCACTGGATCGTTTCTCCCGTACTGCCGGGGTTAATCTGACTTATGACGCTGCACTGATCAACGAAGCAGTGACCAAGGGACTGACCGGCCGCTACAGCATCTCGACAGGCCTCATGGTATTGTTGGCCGGCAGCGGGATCGAGGTGATTGCGCAGCCGGGTGGCGGATATGCCCTACGCAAAGCCCCCGTAACAGGGAATCCAGCTACTCGGGGGGAGACGGTATTCCCCATGATGACCGTGAGCGCAGCGGCTGATACCGTAAAACAAGGCACAGCGGAAGAAGGTTATCTGGTCAGTAATGTCAGCGGGATTGGCTTATGGGATGAGCGTAGTTTACGGGATACCCCCTATTCGATGAGTATCGTCCCTTCTGATCTGATCGAAAACATCAATGCCCAGGATATGGGGCAGATTTTTAAAATGAACCCATTGACCCAGGAAGGGGGCATCTCTGCTTACTCTGGTGAGCCTGTCGCCGTTAACCGTGGATTTTCATTAAACAGCCCAATTTATGATGGCATACCTATGTCCAGTGGAATTTCTTCTGTGTCAGTCATTGAAATCGATCGGGTTGAAATTCTCAGCGGAACCTCAGGTTTTCTCTATGGCGGCGGTAGAGTGGGCGGAGCGATGAATTATGTGACAAAAAGTCCGACCAGCGTTCCGCTCAGAACATTGACGTTCGGTAACTATGGCGGTACACAGTTTTATGGTCATGCCGATGTCGGCGGGAAATTTGATGACCGGGGCCGATTCGGTTACCGGGTCAATCTACTCTATCAGGGGGGGGATACCGCCATCGGTGAATCGGTAAACCGGAAAGTCGCTAATGTTGCCCTCGATTGGCACATTACCGATACCCTCTATGCCGACATCAAATATACTTATAACGATTACCGCAAAGAAGCGACACAACCTTACTTTAGTATGATGGAAAGAACCGCTATCGATACTAGTAAACGTTATTCTCCCAAGTGGGCATCCAATGACGTAGAAAGTCATAAGGCCTATACCAGCCTACGCTGGAATCCCAGTCAATACTTCACCCTCAGAAGTGCTTTTTTCTACCAGGATACTCGTACGAGATTAAGTCAAGCAGAATATAATGACGAGGGTAATGGAACCTTTAGCCCATGGTTATATAACTTAGCAAATCAAAAGCATGAAAACTATGGAGGCTATATCTATCTGGATACCCGGTTTTCAACTTTTGCTATCGACCATAAGCTAACCTTGGGTTATTCATCTACTTTTTATAATCTTTTTACACGTTCTGATGATTATGTTGGCCAGGCCGGTACCAACAATCTCTCATTAAATAAACTTAAGAATATTCCAGAACCAGATTGGGGATCCTTCGGAAACGAACCATTACTACCTGTTTGGGTTGACCGATATGACAATATTCTGATCGGGGATAACATTACCTTCAATGAGCAATGGTCGGCAATGGTTGGACTCAACTATGCGACTACGACAAGTAAAGCGATGGGTATCTATGGTGACAGCAACTACAGCAAATCTGAACTGTCGCCCACTGTTTCACTGCTGTATAAACCGATTGAGCCAGTAACCACCTACGTCTCCTATATGGAAGCACTTGAAACAGGTACGATAGTAGACAGTTTCTATGCCAATTATGGAAAAGTACTTCCGCCACTGGTCAGCAAACAGTATGAAGTCGGCGCGAAATACGATATCAATCGTAATTTATTATTGAGTACTGCGCTGTTCCGGATTGAGAAACCTAATCAGTATCAAGATGGCGCTACACCCCAACCCAATCTTGTTCAGGATGGACTACAGGTACATAATGGCGTGGAGCTGATGCTAACCGGAAAAGTGACAGAGAATTTGACTGTCATGGCCGGTGGCACGCTGATGGATATTAACGTAGAAAAGGCAGAATCTCCTGACCTGGAAGGCAAAAAACCAACCAACGCTGCCTCCCGGATGGGTAAGATTTATGCGGAATATGCGCTGCCATGGGTTGAAGGTCTAGTCCTAACCGGCGGTGCTTATTATACCGGTGAAAAGTATGCTGATGCAGCCAATACCGACAAGATCCCCAGCTATACGCTGTACGACATCGGCGCACGATATAACACTCGGGTACTCGATAAAGCACTGACAGTACGTCTGAATGTCCTCAATCTGACGGGTAAAGATTATTGGCAAAGCGCCGGTTTTCTAGGTGTACCAAGGACGATTGCGTTTTCTGTCAGTACAATGTTTTGATGCTTCAGTCTAAATAGATTTTTCTAAAATGAGTTCTGACTCTAAAACTGTGACGGATAGTGTTGCTACCGAATCTGGTCCCTTCGGGCGTGGTTTTCGCCAATGTATGGGCTGGCTGCACACCTGGGGTGGTCTATGGGCGGGTTGGGTGCTGTTTGTCATCTTTCTGACGGGCACACTGGGCGTGTTCGACGATCCCATCACCCGCTGGATGCAACCGGAGCAACCCCCTGCAATAGAAGCGATATCGACCGGTACCGAACGGGCACAAGCCGTTCGTCTGGCCCAGACTTACCTGCAGCAGGCCATGCCGCGCGGTGAATTCTGGGGCATTGAATTACCGGGTGAATTCGATTCAGCCGTCGGTCTGTTCTGGCAGGAAGACGAAGATGCCGAGTTCCAGCAGGCACGGCTCGATCCGGTAACGGGTGAAGCACTGGGTAAGGCAGCCGGGCGCGAAACCGAAGGCGGCCACCATTTCGTGCATATGCACTTCGAATTTCATGCCGGAGAAGCCGGTATCTGGCTGGTGGGATTTTTTACCCTGGTCATGCTGGCCGCACTGGTCAGCGGTGTGATCATCCACAAGCGTATTTTCAAGGACTTCTTCACCTTTCGTCCACAGAAAGGCCAGCGATCCTGGCTCGATGCGCATAATGTCGCCTCGGTGCTGACCCTGCCTTTCCAGTTCATGATCGCCTATACCGGGCTCGTGATCTTCTATGCGCTCTATATGCCGGCGGGCATATTCGCACACTATCCGAATAAAGATATCTATTTCTCCCAGCTGTTGTCCCGGCCGGCGCCCCAGGCAGAAACCCATATCGATGCGCAGGTGGTCTCGCTGGATAAACTGCTGCTGACCACAGAGACGAAACTGGACAGACCGGCCAGCTTCGTTTCCGTCACCCATCCGGGCGACAGCAGCGCCTCGGTCAGAGTTTTCGGTCTTGTCGACGCAGCAGAAAACGAGCAATACCTGCTGCCCCCCGGTGGAGGCAGCGTGATCTTCGACGGCATCAGCGGTGAAATCCTGGATGTCCAACTGTCGGGCGAACATCGCGGCGGCAGTGCGCAAGCCGTTCAGCGTGTCATGGGCACCTTGCACATGGCAAGATTTGGCGGCGACACCATCCGGTGGCTCTATTTCCTCTGCGGGCTCGCCGGTGCGGTCATGATCGCGACCGGTTCAATTTTGTTCATGGTCAAGCGGCGGCAGAAAGCGCTCAATGAATTCGGCGCACAGACACGCAGCATCTACCGTCTCATCGAAACACTCAACGTCGCCGTCATCGCCGGGCTGTGCATCGCCTGCATTGCCTATCTGTGGGGTAACCGGTTGATCCCGGTCGGTATCGAAGATCGATCGTACTGGGAGATCGCAACCTTTTTCGCTGTCTGGCTGGCAGCATTACTGCATGCATCGGTTCGTCCGGCTGCACGCGCCTGGGTGGAACAACTGTCACTGGCGGCATTGTTGTGCCTGGCATTGCCGCTGCTCAATGGGCTGACCACCGGTCAGCAGGTATGGACCTACGGGTTGCAGGGAGATTGGGAACGAGCGAGTGTGGAACTGACGGTCATCGGCTTCGGCCTGCTGTTTGCCGTTATGGCAAACAAGGCTCGCAGCATGGCGCCAGCTGTTTTCCCGCAGAAAGCGGCGGCGCCGATACCGGCCACATACCGTAACGGCATCCTGATGCGTGTCCTGGCGGCCACATTGGGTGGTTACGCTGTCGCCAGCGGACTGGCGATGCTGCTGCCCATGGTCCTGCCGATGGCCAGAGCGGAGGCGGTACTGGCGTCCACCTTACTCAGCTTTATCGCCTACACCGGCGTGATCATCTGGGTTTTCTCCGTGCGAGCACCGAAACGGGCGTGGCAGGGGGTCTTTTTTCTGGCGGCCGGCTGCATGCTCACCACCGTGCTCGGCACGACGCTCGGAGGGGTTTGAGATGTCTGTTTCATTGGCTGCACTCGCAGCGTTGATACTGGCTTATGCCGGCATGACCGGCCTGGGCCTGGCCATGCCGCGGCACCACGAACAGGTCACTGGGCAGCGTGCATTACCGGTTGGCCGGCATTACCTTTTCAGGATCATCGGTTGGGTGTTGCTCATACTCGCCATCGTACCCTGTATCCAGGCATGGGGAGCGGCCGTCGGGACAGTGGTGTGGTTCGGGTTTCTGACGATGGGTGGATTATTGATCGTTCTGCTGTTGCCTTATTTTCCGCGTCTGGCGGCCTGTGTTGCAGCGGGAGCAGGCACTGCCGGCATGCTGATACTGTGTATCGCATACTTTCAATCGTAAAGTCATGGTGTGTAATCTGTGTAGAGGAGCCCAATCATGAATTCCAAAGCGGACTATCTTCGTCCCTCGAAGTTGCAGGCAGCGGGTTTGCGCCCCACTCACGCGCGTTTATGCGTATTGGAAGTGCTGGAAGATGAGCCACAGCGGTGGATGGAAAGTGAAGCGGTCTTTCGGGAGCTGATTGCACGGGGAACGACTATCAGCATAACGACCGTATATCGCGTGATCAAGGATTTTGAAGATCGTGGCGTCCTGCTGCGTGAATGGCGCATTGGTGTCAACGGTAGAAAAGCCTTCTACAAATTGAATTCGGATGATCCGCGAGATCGTGAAGACACCATCATATGCCGTCAGTGCGAATCCAGTGTGCCGATAGACGATTCTGCGCTGCATGAGCACCTGAGACAACTGGCCTCCAGGCATGGTTTGATTCCGGCGAAACAGCCAATAACAATTCATGTGACCTGTGAGCGTTGTGCAAGAACGCCAGGAAAAAAATCTCCACGTGAGAGAAATATTTTCCCGTTGCCTCAGCATTTCATGTCATTGCGCCATGCCAAACGCCGGGAAAATGAAGAATCTAACGTGGCTCCGCCTGTTGAGTGAAATAAATGGCCGGAATGAAGTGGTCTATAGGATGCGCGTTTTTTTCAGCGCTGGTCGGACATCAAGTGCTACCTACCAAGCAAGGCGAACGCTGATACTATGCACATAAACTGAGACCACACTGAATGGCTTCTTCCACATCGGGCCGGCGTAAATACCGCTGGCTGTTGTTATGCCTCCTGATCGTTCTGCTGAGCAGCGCCAGTGCATGGTGGCGCCATGATGCCGACTCTGCGTATCAGACGATACCGGTAACGCGCAGTGACATCGAAGTCAACGTCGCGGCAATCGGTACACTGCAACCGCTGAAATCGGTCGAGATCGGTGCGCAGGTCTCCGGGCAGATCATACGGCTGCATGTCGAGGTCGGCGATACGGTCGAGAAGGGCCAGCTATTGGCTGAAATCGATGCCCGTGTCAGTCAGGCGACGGTCGATGCCGGACGTGCCCAGCTGGCCGGCTTGCGTGCCCAACTGGCGGATCAGCGGGCGCAGCATGAACTGGCGAAACAGCAGTATGCGCGCCAGCAACAGATGGAACAGGATGACGCCACGCGGCTGGAAGATGTACAGGTAGCCGCTGCGACGCTTAAATCCGCAGCGGCCCGCATCGACCAGCTGCAGGCGCAGATCCAGCAGGTCAGCTCTACCCTCAAGGGCAATGAAACGCTGTTGGGTTTTACGCGTATCTATGCCCCCATTGCTGGCGTGGTGGTCGGCATCGATGTCAAGGAAGGGCAGACACTGAACGCCACCTACCAGATTCCCACCGTCCTGCGCGTGGCCGATCTGACCCAAATGACCGTCTGGACCGATGTTTCCGAAGCCGATATCCGGCAGATCAAAGTCGGTATGCCGGTTTATTTCACGACATTGGGCGGTGACCGGCGCCGCTGGCGCAGCACCGTACGCCAGATCCTGCCCGCGCCGCCCCAGGCGGTCTCATCACCGGGGGGCGACAATAACCAGACGCCGGCGACCGGAACCAAGGCCGTGCAGTATACCGTTTTGTTCGATATCGATAACAGCGATGGCGAACTGATGCCGCAGATGACAGCACAGGTGGTCTTCATCGTGGCCCATGCCGGTAACGTGCTGACCGTGCCGGTACACGCATTGGTTCCGGTGGCGCAGGAAGACCCATCCGACGTCTATCAGATTCGTGTACTGGATCATGCGGGGAAACTGCAGGTGCGTGAACTGCAGCTCGGTGTACGCAATCGGCTGCAGGCTGAGGTGGTGGCAGGCCTGGAAGCAGGCGAGCGGATCGTCATTGGTGAACAGGACAGGCCGCAACCCGGGAGATTCCGGTGGTAAGCGCCGGGGAACCGCCGCTCATCGAATTGCGCGGTATCCGTAAGCGTTACGGCGGCAAAGACAAACCCGAAGTGGAAGTGCTGCACGGCATCGATCTGGCGATCCGGGCCGGTGAATTCATCGCCATCGTCGGCGCTTCCGGATCGGGCAAATCCACACTCATGCATCTGCTGGGTTGTCTGGACCGGCCCAGCAGCGGCAGTTACCGCTTTGCCGGAGAAGATGTCTCCACCTTTGGTGCGGACGAATTGGCCTGGCTGCGCCGTAAAGCCTTCGGCTTCGTGTTTCAGGGTTACCATCTCATTGCGACCGAATCGGCGCGGGAGAATGTCGAAGTCCCGGCCATTTATGCCGGTCTGCCCCAGGATGAGCGGGCACGGCGGGCGACAAGCCTGCTCGGGCGGCTGGGGTTGAGTGATAAGCTCGACAATCGTCCGAGCCAGCTTTCCGGCGGGCAGCAGCAGCGTGTTTCGATTGCGCGTGCATTGATGAATGGCGGGCATATCATTCTGGCCGATGAACCGACCGGTGCGCTCGATTCCCGGAGCGGCGCCGAAGTCATGGCATTGCTGCGGGAACTGGCCGATAGCGGCCATACCGTCATTCTCATCACCCATGACCGCGATGTCGCCGCACAGGCCCGGCGGGTGGTCGAAATCCGCGACGGCCGGATCGTGGCGGATAACACCCATGAAACCGGCGAAACCAACGAAACCGGCAGGTACCACCGGGATGGGCAAGAACCCGCTCATCATGCCAAATTATCGTTGCTGGATATCGCCCAGGCCCGTGAGGATGCCGGCACACCGTTCTGGACAGGACTGCGTGAAGCCATTCGCGCTGCCTGGCGTGTCATGTGGATACACCGCGTACGCACCAGTCTCACATTACTCGGTATCGTCATCGGTGTAGCCTCGGTCATCATCATGCTGGCCATCGGTGAAGGGACCAAACAGCAAGTGATCGATCAGATGGGTTCGCTTGGGACGACCATTATGTATATGAGCAGCGATATACCGCCTGCAGGGGGACCCAAGGGGGTCATCACGGAAGAAGATCTGGATGCGATCGCACGTCTGCCCGAGATCAGCCAGGTCATGCCGGTGATCGGCGATCCGCTGCTGGTACGCCACGGCAATGTCGATAAACAGATCTACGTATTTGCCAGCCCGTACATCATGCCGGTCATTCATCATTGGCGGGTAGCGCAGGGACGGTTTTTTACCGACAGGGAAGACCGGGAATTGGTGCCTGTGGTCGTCCTGGGGCATCAGATCGCGCATAGTTTTTTTCCGCATCGGCCAGACCCGGTGGGTCAGTATCTGCTGATCGGCACCGCCCCATTCGAAGTGATCGGTGTCATGGCGGAGCGCGGTGCGGAATCGGGTTCCCAGGATTATGACGAGATGATCTTCATTCCCTACCGGGCCGGGCGGGCACGCGTCTATCAGGCGCAGGAGCAACCGGATTATGTCGTTATGGAAGCGGCGTCAATCGATCAGGTACAAGCGGCTGAAGCAGCCGTCAGAACGTTACTGCTGGAACGCCATGGCGGGCGAGAAGATTTTCGTATCGGGAATGCCGCAGCCAAGCTGAAGGCGCAGATGGAAACACGCGATACCATGACCCGGATGCTGGGACTGGTTGCAGCGGTGTCATTGCTGGTGGGGGGCATCGGTGTCATGAACGTGATGCTCATGACAGTCAAGGAGCGTACGCGCGAGATCGGCATCCGTATGGCGACCGGTGCGCGGGAATACGACATCCTCAATCAGTTCCTGATCGAGGCGATGCTGGTGACGATCGTGGGGGGTACGGTCGGGGTGGTGCTGGGATTGGCGATCGGTGCGCTGCTTATTTTCTGGGAAGTCCCGGTTATCTTCTCGTTCAGTGTGATGATCGGCGCTTTTGCCTGTGCCGTGGTGACCGGGCTGGTATTCGGTTACATGCCGGCCAGGACTGCCGCACGGCTGGATCCGGTCGTGGCATTGTCTGCGGAATGAACCGTATCGGATGAACCGGGTTTTACTCTATTTCTCCATCCTGCTGCTGGCTGCCTGTACCGGGTTGACGCCGACAGGGAATAGGCTGCCGGAAACGGTCAGTGTGCCGGCACAATGGCGCACGGCATCGGATACCACCGCGCCGGATGTCACGCGGGATTGGTGGCGCAGTTTTGGTAGCGCGGAACTGGCGCAATTGGTTGTGCAGGCGCAGGAACAGAGCCTCGATGTGGTGGCTGCGGTGGCGCGTGTGCACCAGGCCGAAGCCGCTGCGCGCATTGCCAGCGCGCCTTTGTTACCCGAACTATCGGTCAATGCCGATTTCAGCCGGCAGGGGCAGTATGGCGACCTCGCGTTTCACGACCATACTTTTTTCGGTGGGCTGGCAGCCAGCTATGAAATCGATTTCTGGGGCAAGAACCGCGCGCGGCGTAATGCCGCGCGGGCGATTTTGCGTGCCACCGAATTCGATCATGATACGGTGGCGCTGACGGTGACGGCCGGTACGGCCCAGTTGTGGTTGCAGACGACGGCACTGCGCCAGCGTATCGATATCGCCGAGCGTAATCTGGATAATGCCAGCCGTTTTCTGGCACTGGTGGAAGCGCGCCGGCGGGCGGGCGCGGCTACGTTGCTGGATGTGGCGCGGCAGCGCGGGCTGGCGGCGGCGCAACAACGCATAGTAGTCTCCCTGCGCCAGCAGGCCAGTGATACGCAGACCGCCCTGGCGGTACTGCTGGGTCTGCCGGCGTCTACTTTTACGGTGAAAAGCAGTCGGCTCGATACGCTTCAGGTGCCTTCTATCGGTGCCGGATTACCGTCCGATCTGCTGGTGCGCCGGCCGGATATTGCCCGTGCCGAAGCACAGCTGGTTGCGGCGAATGCCGGTATCGCCGCCGCTCGTGCCGCCATGCTGCCCAGCCTGAGACTGACGGCCAGTATGGGTGTCGTAACCCCTTTCGATGGTCCGCTCTACAACGCAGCAGCCGGGCTGGTGGCGCCGCTTTTCAATGCGGGCCGGCTGGCTGCCGGACGTGATCTGGCGATTGCGCAGCATGAGGAATTGCTGGCCGGTTACCGCAGTGTCATCATCAGTGCCTTTGGCAATGTCGAGGTGGCGCTCAATGCTGTGGCGGGTTACGACCTGCAGGCGGCTGCACAGGCGCAGGAGCTGGCCCAGGCCCAGCGGGCGTTCGATCTGGCCGAGTCACGCTACAGGGCGGGAGCGGAAACGCTGATGACGTTGCTTGATGTACAACGTACCTTGTATGCCGCACTGGATCAGGCGGTACAACTCAAACTGCTGACGCTGCAGGCCAGAGTTTCACTTTATCGCGCGCTGGGGGGCGGGTGGAAGGTATCATCCGATATTGGTTTAAATGTTTTGTAAAGCCGTAATCATTGCCCCATGTTCTGGATGGTCAACACCATGACGAGCAGATATGGCTCTGATCAGTATCTTAGAATCTGTTCAGGATCTCGATCAAAGGTGCAGTGCAAGGCAAAATTGAACGACGCGAGCAAAGCGCAACGAACAGCCGTAAGGCTGGCCCGTAGGGCGAGGCGCTCGCACCAAGTAAAAAGCGAAGCATACTTGAAGTATGTGCGCATTTTGAGTTCGATTTTAACGCGGCAATGCACCCTTCAGTGAGATCCTGAACAGATTCTCAGAGATGAGTGACAACACCGGCATACTTCAGCAAGTCGACCATGGTAAAGTTGCCATTAGTCCCCAGATTGGGCGTCCAATCGGGATCCTGGGACAGATATGAAGTCGCATCACCCTGCAGCAGGCCGATCATCACCTCACCCACGATGCGGCCGCCAACGGGCCCCAACCGTTTTGCATCAGCCTTGACATCCGCCTCGCGTAAAACATAAAACCACAACGGCGTGCGGTTATGCAGGTTAAACGGCTTCAGATCAGCAAGGTCGCTTTCTGGTAGTACAGGCAGCCCCATTGCAGCAGCCACACGCTGACCTGACGGCACCTTGAATGTCAAATGCCGAAGCAGATTAAGCTGCGCCAGCGATTGCGGCCCACCCGGCGGCAACCCGGGAAGATCAAACATCACACTCGAAATTTTAGTATCAATACGCTTGTTATTGCGGAACCGATGATCGCCAAAATCAAAAAAGGTTTGCCAGTCGATGAAACGTTCCGGTGCCCGGGATCCGCCGCGCATATCTATTGTCACCGGATTGTTTGCAAGATTATCATTGAAGAATAACGCAAAGAATTCATTTGAACTGTCCGGACCGAAATTTACCCGATAACTGGGACGCACCTGGGAGTGCCCAAAACGATACGCTGAAACTGAAAACTCGACAGGGATAAAAGGGGCATTATGCCATCGATAAAACTTCCGGCCATTCTGCAGAATATCGTCTACCAACGGCTGACCGACGGTTTTCGGTAAAAATTCATGCAGAATGATCCACTGATAATGCCATCGGGTCAGGCGCTGCGCTTCGAGAAAAAGGTCCGCAGGATGCGTTAAACCCTCTGCCCTGAGCTGAGCCACCAGCGCATTATGAAATTGGATAAAGGCCACCTGCATCTGTGACAAAACCAGATTTTCATCGTTTCGGGGATCACCGATGAGTGGCGTGTTTTGACTGTTGCGCGGCAAGTCAAATTTTAACGATCCGTCGCGGCTTTTGGCTTCAGAACCCGGATTGGGTTCGATCAACAGTGTCGTCAGTCCATAATCTACGCTTTGGTCATACAGATAAGGCGATCCCGAGGGACCGGCACCGTAAATACTATCCAGCGCAAACGTCGGAACACGGAAATTCTGTATCATTTCCGGATCCACCTGCTGCTCGAGGCTCGAAGTAATATCGAGCGTCATGTCATGGTCAAGAAATTGGCCCAGGAACGTCATTCCTGCTGTCATATCAGGATTATCCGGATTATTAACCGATAACGAAGGATTCAGTATCAAGTCCACAGGATGTTCCGTTAAGCTATCCTGTGCATCCATAATACCGTTACGTTCGCCCATTTTCAGCAGTGCGGTACGTAGTGAGGGTGAATCCAGTGAAAAGGGTGGCAGCGATGGAAACATCCGTCCAAATTTTCCCTGATCATAAAATTTGGAGCTCGGTGGCGCACTGTTGGAGCGATATATATTACCGTGTAACATTCGGCTCTCCTAAAAGATGGATTGAAAGTAAGCAATGCTGATTTAACAGATTTCCACATTGATTCTAAATTTACTGATTTGATCGTCAGAATTTACGTGATGATGATTTGAAATCCTGAAAAACTATATACCGTGGTGATTTTTCCTGATGTGTGATTTCCCACATCCATAGGAAAAAAACAATAGAAGCAGCTTTAGTCCGTCTTCACGGAAAGTTTAAAATTGAAGGTTTACTAACAGACTTGGAGATTGAGTATAAAAATTCATTTAGCAGTCAATGGAACATTGATGCGCGGCCTCGAGCTCAATGGCAATATGCTTGATGCCGGAGCAATCTTCATACGCGAAGCTGAGACTACACCGGTCTATCGCCTATGGTCCATCAATGACCGTCATCCAGCAATGATGCGGGTCGCATCAGGTGGGGTATCTATTGCTGTCGAAATCTGGGAAATGCCATCAGAAGGTCTCGCAAAAATCTTGTTACAAGAACCTCCCGGACTCTGTATTGGCAAAATCGCACTTGCGGATGGTGAAGAAGTTCTCGGCGTACTCGGCGAATCATTACTCTGCGAGGGGCAATTGGACATTTCACAGCACGGCGGATGGCGTGCATATATCGAAACGATGAAAAAATCTAATTAATACCCTACTCAAAATAAGGAGGGAGCATCGAAATCCACGTTTTTCGCTCCCCCACTCGCTTCGCCAGTGTTCTATTTGTCGTCCGGGTTGAGTACATTAAACATCAATGCCGCCATTACACCCCCCGCAAAGTCAGCCGCCAGATGAATCCAGATGTCGCTCCAGTTCAGCAGCCCCATAAACGGAACACTCAACGCAACAGCGGGATTAAATGCACCGCCGGAAATACCACCTACGGAAAATGCACCGACCATCACGACAAAACCAATCGCCAGACCGTAATAGGAATTGCCGGTGGTTCCCTTAGCCGTAGCAACATTCAAGACAACATAAACCAGTGCAAAGGTAAACAGAAATTCAGCAATCAATGATTTTGTGACATCCAACGGACCTGCTGCAACCCCCGAACCTACTAGAAATTTTGCTGCAAAAGCTGCAGCGATAGCGCCCAGAATCTGAGCAGTCATGTAAAGCGGAACTTCGGCAAAGGAACATCGGCCACGTATCAAAACACCCAGGGTTACCGCAGGATTGTAATGCGCGCCGGAAATATGACCACCCGCGTAAACCATGACCATCAATACAGAACCTATTGCCAGCGGCGCAATGACTCCGGCGCTCCCGGGGATGACTGCCAACCCTATCGTGAGCACCAGAAAGAAAGTACCAATAAACTCAACAACAAACTTTTTCACAATTGAGGCTCTCCTATAAATATCGATTACGATGCAAACAAATTATCAGCACACGCGCAGCCAGGAATTGTCTGACATACCGACAAATGAGTATCCCCTGCCGCAGGTGGCGAAGCATCGGAAGAAGTTGATCTGTTTATCCTTGCTGGTTCGTTGATACGCCGGCCTCTGCTTCCTAACAGCGTTCTTCATGGTATTTTGGCCGTCTACCGTACCGAGATCATCCATCTGTTCAAAATCCTCCGCCCCGCAACTGTTCTTACGTGAAGATATTGTTAAAATATCTTGCACAAAGCGATTGTACAGTAGAAACAAATGCCTTTTTCATTAAAAATAAGAGCAGAAAAAATGGACGGCACACAAGAAGAAGGCGGATATCATTACGCAGCAAGAACATGTGATACGCTCCTGATTGCTCCGAATCACGGTTTCAAGTGTGACATAATAAAATACCGATTCATCATTTTATCCGGCTTATCGGGCCGGCATAACCTCGCAACAACGACTACATTTATGGACGTATTTAAATCTAAAATCGATAAGTGGCTGTTATTCTGCCTGATTCTTTCTGTCATCGCATGCCTGCTGGGCGCTTTCGTTGCACTGAAAATCGGCGGAAGCGGCAATTATGTTTTTGCCGTTTTCATGCTGGTGGCAGGCGCGGGATTTCCGCTATGGATCATATTTTCCACCCAGTACATTGTTGAGGGAGAAAATCTCGAAATAACGAGCGGCCCATTTACCTGGAAAATTCCGATCGACTCGATTACCGCGCTGCGAGACAGCAAAAGCATATTGGCAAACCCGGCTTTATCACTGGATCGGCTGGAAATTGTCTACGGTGAAGACAAGGCCATTCTTGTCTCACCTGTGGATAAAATGAAATTCATAGAGAAACTGGGCATTGAGAAATATGCCGGAATGCGCAAAAACAAACGGCGGATATCGAAAGACAAGACTTCAGGAAACCATAAGAAAAAACAAAATTCAAATCGTTAGCCGCTTTGCAACACCCGTTGCTTTACGCTGCCGTGTTGAAAATCCTTTCCGGTAAAAACACCGCAATCCAGTATCCAGCGTGATACCAGTTTTGCGGGCGTGACGTCAAAGGCCGGATTACAGACCGGAGACTGCGGCGCAGCCCATTCTATTCGGCCAAATACACCCGCCACACCGGAGACTTCGCTGGCGCTACGCTGCTCGATGGGAATCCGGTCACCATCGGCGCATGTCCAATCCATCGTTGTGTAGGGACCCGCCACATAAAACGGTATCCTGTGGTAGCGCGCCAGTACGGCCAGACCGTAGGTTCCAATTTTATTGGCGAAATCGCCGTTGGCGGCTATCCGGTCGCAACCGACAATAATTTTCTGCACCTTTTTCAATTGCATGAAGTGTCCGGCCATATTGTCGGTAATCAGCGTATAGGGAATATCCAGCTTCTGCAGTTCCCATGTGGTCAGCCGGGCACCCTGGAGCAGCGGGCGCGTCTCATCGACATACACATGAATCGCTTTACCCTGCTGGTGAGCCTTTCGGATAACGCCAAGCGCAGTGCCGATACCCGCCGTCGCCAGCCCACCCGTGTTGCAATGCGTGAGAATATGATCCCCGTCACGAATCAGTTTCGCGCCATGACCGGCTATATTCTCGCAGAGCGAAACATCTTCGTTGAATAAACGGACCGCAATATCGAGCAGTTCTTGCGGCGTTTTCTTTGACGCAATTCCCGCCGTCATCCGATCCATGCACAGCATCAGGTTTACCGCTGTCGGACGCGCCTCAGATAATACCTGCGCATCGTCGGTCAATTGCTTCAAACTTGCGCCCTGTAGCGCAGACTGCGCCAGACTTAATGCCGCCGTCACACCGATTAAAGGCGCACCACGGACTTTAAGCGTTTTAATGGCGTCAACCGCTTCGGCTACCGTCCGCAAAAGCACCCACTCCTCCTTCAATGGCAGCAGGGTCTGATCGATAATCCATAATGCGGTGTTTTCCGGTGTATGCGTGAAACGAAGCGCCAGTGCATCCAGGTGGATCATGACGCACCCACGCCCATTTTTAATCCCGGTTTTAAACATGAAAGCACTGAAACACGCCAGGTGAAATCATATGCCATAACTGCGACCGTCCTTTTTCGACATAAAAAAGTTCACAACAACTGATCTCCAATCCGTTGCCGCATTGCTCTGAGCACGGCAATTTCTTCGTCCGGAAGCCCTGTCAGCCCGCCCAAGGCAGCGGCTTTCCAGAGAATTTCTGCGGAATGTTCGATACGCTCCATCCCCTTCCAGGCTTCTTCCAGACTCTCCCCCCAGGTCAGCGCGCCATGCCGCGACAAAATCAGCGCTCTATAGCGCGGCAGAAAGCTGATTAAATTTTCACCCATGGCCTGCGTCCCCGGACGCGCATAAGGTACAAAAGGAATATCACCGCAACTCAGAATGACCTCGCTCAACGCATGCGAAGGCAGATACAACAGATCAGGTCGCGCAACAGACCAGGCGATGGCTGTCGGCGGATGCGCGTGAACCACCGCTTTCGCCTGAGGACATTGCCGGTAAACGACCAGATGCATCAACCGTTCCGAAGAGGGCTTGCCCCACAGGATACGATTATCCAGATTGACCAGAGCCATCTCCTCCGGCTGCATAAAGGCTTTTGAAACGCCTGAAGGGGTAATCAACACTTCATGATCATTCACGCGCCAGGAAATATTGCCATCGGCCGCCGCCAGCATGTTTTTTTGATGCAGACGCCGCGCAATGGCAATGATATCCTCGCACATCTGCCGGTGCCTTTTCAGGGTTGAAGACGCATCCGTAGTCATCATGTTATGTCATCGCATGCAAAAAATAACGCATCTGATCCGGCCAAAAAACACCTATACTTATCTGTTAAATCCAACTGACCAACATGTCCGCTGATCAAAAAAATGTGCTGCTCTTCTTACTGATTTTCTTCCTGATGCTGCTGATCTTTCTTGACGATCCCTGCAACGACTGGAATCACGAAGACATCTGGATTATCGAATGCGAATAATCCATCCCATTCCGTTGAATCCGTTTGCGTCACCGACTGCAATATTTTACCTGTCCTTGTTCGACTTCCTATTCATCCGTCCTGAATGCGTAATATTTTGATTCGATCGAAAAATCTTCCCAGATAAATGGCGGATTCGGCGTCGGAAAAGTCGGCAGCCAGAAGGTAGCCAAATCCAGTGCGCCACTCGCCGTATGCACAAGTCCTCGTAAAACGCCTTCCGTCAGCCCACCGATTCATTGTCAGTCCTATGCTGCCACAGACTGATATTTTTAGGTAATTCCATCCAGCCGGTAGCCATATTGACAACGCCGCTGATCAGCTTTAAGCCGGATCGTGAAAAATAGACTTTCGCCGCAGTCCGGTCATCTGCCTTGATCTGAAACGAAAAAAGGGGCAACAACAGCGCGATAAATCTTGTTTTTAATTTCATAACCAGAATCCCTGCGATCCGCGTCAAAATAGTGGCTATCTATTATAAGGAGAAATACCAGGCAAGCCCATGTTTTCCGTTTTGTTTTGGAGTAACACATATACGATGCGCAGGCCACGTTACATTTACAAAATGTACGAGAACTAAACAGTGAGTGTCTGAGCATCAGAAGGGAAACAATCAACCTCAACCGGGCCATGTGACGACCATTTCCAAAGTACTTCTCATCCCAATAGAAGGACAAACGCCAGCTTCATAATGCCGGCCTTGCTATGTCCAACGCAAGAACAGCGTCTTCTTATTTACACCGGATAATTGAGCACTATCACATAGATCGATTTTTTCGGAATGGAAATACGATTTACAAGATAAATAATCTATTCTTTTGTACAATCCAAAGACAATTCCATATCTATTTGTATGCAAGCTGTGAAAATATTCAATCGAATCGTGCCCTTAATAAGAGAAGGTATGAACGTGACACAGTAGCTTTCAGTTTGACTTAAATAAACCGGATAAAATCAAGAATAAAATAAGCTACTTGGTAAATATAAATATGAAAAAAGACTTATAGTAATCAGGAAATCACATGGTTCTACTGAAAAAATCATCGCAATGGTTTTTTAAACGATTGTTTTTGCACTCCCATCCATTAAAAAAATGGATTGTCGCGATTAACGGATTCCGTGCGGCGATTTTGTTCTCAAGTGTGCTGTTGACTGCTTGCGCGCTAGGCCCGGACTATAAACGCCCTATAGTAGAAGTAAACGAACAGTTTCGAATGAACCTGGACGAAGGTGTATCTATTGCCACGCTATCCTGGTGGGAATTTCTCAAGGATGAAACACTGCAACAGCTGATTATCGAGGCCCTGATCAACAATCAGGATCTTAAACATGCTGCAGCGCTCGTGCAAGAATATCAGGCACGCGCAAATATCCCCCGCATGGACTTTCTCCCCCAAATGGATATTGAAGCTAATGCACCTTTTTTCGGTACGCTGGGTGGATTTCCAAGAGCCGGTTTTGCGACGCCTTTTAGTTATTTTGGTAGTACAGCGCTAAACTGGGAAATAGATATTTGGGGGAGAATCCGTAGAGCGACAGAAGCCGCGCGCGCCGAGGTATTTGCACAGGAAGAGAATCGCCGGGCCATTATACTTCTGTTGATCAGTGCGGTAGCTCAAACTTATTTCGATTTACTGCAATACGATGCGCAACGGAATATTGCCCTGCACGCACTGGCTTCGTGGGAAGAGTCGGTAGCTATTTCCCAGGCGCAACTGAAAGTGGGTCTTATTCCGCGGATCGATCTCGATCAGTTCGAAGCCGAGCGGGCAAATGCCGCTGCACTTGTAGCGGAATTCGAACGGGTGATTGTACAAAAAGAAAATGAATTGAATGTACTATTAGGCAGAAATCCGACCACCATACTCAGAAAGCTTTCTCTGGCTCAGCAACATATTCCGCCTGAAGTACCTGCCGGGCTGCCGTCCGAGCTGTTACAGCGTCGGCCCGATATTCTGCAGGCCGAACAAGCACTGGCAGCCGCAACGGCCCGTATTGGCATGACAAAAGCCATGCGTTTTCCCCGATTCACTATTACCGGTATGCTTGGCGTGGCCAGTCCGGCGTTGTCCAATCTATTGACCTTCTCGGATTCGAAATTTGGTGCGGGTGGAATCGGTCTGGCAGCGCCTCTGTTTAATGCGCGGATACTAGGATTCGAGCAGCGGGCGGCTGAAGCTCAGGTCAATCAGGCAGTGGCAAACTATAATCAAACGATTCTGATTGCCTTCAAGGAAGTCGAAGATGCGCTTATAGCAATCCGTACCGCGAGCGAGCAGCGTACAGCCCGGCAGCAACAGGTAGCAGCGCTCCAGTCCGCATTACATGTGGCAAATTTACGCTATAAAGGCGGTATTACCAGCTATGTTGACGTATTGCTCGCTAAACGTAACTTATACCAAGCCAGGTTTTCACATACTGACGCGCACCGTCTGCATCTTGTGTCAATCGTGCAATTGTATAAAGCCTTGGGAGGCGGATGGAAGCCTGAGGACGAATTTAAGGAATAATTCAATTCCGGCATCTTCCCGGCATGCCGGAAAAACCGAAAAAAATTGATTGAGAACTACCATGATGATTTTCCAAATACTGTTGGCAAAAATGCAACTACATCACAACACTATCAAATCGCTGATCTGGGCAGTGCTGATTGGAACGTGTTTAGCGCTGTCCGTGGGCTGCTCAACAGACCAGCCTGCCGATATTTCACCATCGCCGCCGGAAGTGGAAGCGATTACGGTAACTGCACAAACCATACCGGATGAACCCGAATTTATTGGTAGAGCCGAAGCCTTTCGTCCTATCGAAGTCCGTGCCCAGGTTTCCGGAATAATCAAACAGGTTTACTTTATTGAAGGCCGTAATGTCAAAAAAGGCGATAAGTTATATTTGATTGATCCGATTCCATATAACGCCATCTATCAGGCTATGAGAGCCAAGGTAGCGCAGCAAAGGGCGCGTCTGGTACAGACCAAGCGGAATCTTGATCGTGTGAAACCTTTGCTTGAGGAGCAGGCAGTCAGCCAGAAAGATGTCGATGATGCGACAGCGGATGTTTTAAGCGCGGAGGCTGCGTTGGATGCCGCGCAGAATGATGTCGTCAAAGCTAAATTTGATTTGGATAACACACTTATTGTTGCCCCAGTCAATGGCCGAATCGGCCGCAGTAATTTTTATGAAGGTCAACTGATTTCAGCGCAGACTACGCTGCTGAATATGATTGATCAACTTGATCCGATGTATGTCAGCGTCAATGTGCCGGAGAGCTATCTTCTGCGGCGGCGTAAAGAACTGGCGGAAAAGAAAATTGAAAGACCGGAGCTTTATCAATTGCGTGGTGTGATGACTTTTGCGGATGGCAGCGTATATCCGGAAGAAGGTGTGCTCGATTTTGCCGCAGTGACCATACGTGCCGAAACCGGAACATTGCAGGGACGTTTTACATTTCCCAATCCGACTGGAAATTTTTCTCCCGGGCAATCGGATTTCCTTCCCGGGCAGTTTGTCAGTGTCCGGCTTAAGGGATATAAACGGTTGAATGCCGTATTAATACCTCAACGCGCCGTACAGCATAGCGCCAATGGTGCATTTGTTTATGTCATTGATAACATCGAAAAAATAGAATTGCGCCAAGTGCAGGCCAGTGCATGGTACGGCAGTGATTGGCTCATTGAAGACGGACTCACGCCAGGCGAGAGAATCGTGGTTGCTGGTTTTCATCGGGTTCAGCCAGGTATCCATGTTACGGTTATTTCGAGCAGTGCTTCCGAAGATAATCATAGCAATCAGGAAATGCCATGAGTTTACGTTTTTTTATTGACCGTCCGATTTTCGCATCGGTTTTATCCATTCTTATTATTGTAATTGGGCTGGTTTCCGCCCAGAAACTTCCAATAACCCAATTTCCGGAAATTACACCGCCGATGATACAAATCGAGGCGGACTATCCCGGCGCCAGTGCAGAAGTTGTCGCCGAATCAGTAGCGCGTCCGATCGAAATTCAATTGCCAGGAATTGATAATCTGCTCTACTACGATTCTACAAGCACAAATGATGGTCATATGGTTATACGATTGACCTTCGAAATCGGTACAGACATCGATATCGCCCAGGTTCAAACGCAGAATCGGCAAAAACTGGCTGAACCTCAATTACCGGACGAAGTGCTGCGGCGTGGCGTCACGGTTAAAAAAATGTCGCCCAATCTACTGGCAGTTATCGCGCTCAACTCAACCGATCCCAGGCACGACCCAGTCTATATCTCCAATTACGCACTGATCCAAGTACTCGATAATATCAAACGGCTCCCAGGTGTGGGCGATGCGATTGTTTATGGTGCGCAAGATTATGCGATGCGATTGATACTCGACCCCGTGCGCATGGCCCAACTTAATGTTACGCCAACAGAAATCGCCAATGTCGTGCGCGAACAAAACAGGGATTTCCCGGCAGGTCGAATAGGCCGCGAACCAACCAGCAAAAAAACCGAACTCACAATTCCTGTCATCACAAAAGGTCGCATGAGTGATGTCAAGGAATTCGAAGAAATGATCATTCGCGCTTACCCGGATGGTTCCATGGTTCGCATGCGCGATGTAGCGCGAGTCGAGCTCGGTGCGCAGTCGTATGATCTTGAAGGGCGTTGGAACGGGACACCTAATACATTTATTCTGACCTTTCTGTCTCCCGGCGCTAACGCACTTGACACAGTGAAAAGAGTACGGGATGAAATGGTTCGATTATCGACCGGGTTTCCAGCAGGCATGTCGTACGACGTGCCTTACGACACCACGCAATTTATTGAGGTTTCTATCGAAGAAGTCTTTCAGACATTGATTGAAGCAGCAATCCTGGTCATTTTAGTGGTGTTTCTGTTTTTACAAAGCTGGCGTGCAACGCTGATACCCGCAGTAACCGTGCCGATCTCGTTGATCGGTACAATGGCAGGCATGTATGCGCTTGGTTTCTCGATCAATACGCTCACACTGTTCGGCATGGTACTCGCCATCGGTATTGTGGTTGATGATGCGATTATTGTTGTGGAAAACGTCGAACGTAATATGACTCAGGGCGGACTTTCGCCCAGGGCGGCGGCGATTAAAGCGCTGGATGAAGTGACAGGGGCAATTATCGCGACGGTACTGGTTCTGGCCGCGGTTTTCATTCCGGTCGCATTTCTTGAAGGGATCACCGGGCAGATGTACAAGCAATTTGCCATCACGATAGCCGTATCAGTCACAATCTCAGGTTTCACCGCGCTGACGCTGAGTCCTGCACTTTGCGCGCTGATCCTTAAACCCAAACACGGTGAATCCAAGGGATTCTGGAGATTTTTTGACAAGACATTTGATTGGATGCAGACGCGCTATGTCGATACGGTCGGCTTAGTATTGAGACATTCTTTTGTATCGCTAGCGATTTTTGTCACGTTGATTGTCATTATGGTCGGAATGTTTAAGGCTATTCCAAATGGTTTCCTGCCCGATGAAGATCAAGGTTATTTTATAACGATCTTTCATTTGCCTGAGGGTGCTTCAAAATCCAGGACAACTGAAGTAGTCTCGAAAATTGAAACCTATTTCCAATCAAACCCGGCCATCCATTCTACTGATGCACTGGTTGGACAGAATTTTATATTCAACACCCGTGGCGCCAATCAGGCAACCATGTTTGTGCCATTGAATCATTGGAACGAGCGTAAACATTCGAGTCAGCAGGCATCTGGATTAATAGCTGCTGCATTTGAAGAATTTGCCAAGATTCCTGATGCGTTGATCCTTGCGTTCAATCCACCGTCGATACCCGGCCTGGGAACCACAGGTGGCTTTTCATTACAATTGCAAGACCCATTGGGACGGGATTTTTCCGAATTTGCGGATATGGTACAAGTTTTCGCAACCAAAGCGGAGGAACACCCGGCAATAGCCGCTGCCAGCACAAATTTTCGTATCGATACACCCAGGCTGTTTGCGCATATTGACCGTGAAAGGGCTAAATCGCTTGGTGTTCCAGTATCGGATGTATTCGACACCTTGCAAGCCTATTTTGGTAACTTGTATATCAATGATTTTGTTAAATTCGGCCGTGTTTATCGCGTACAAACCGAAGCACCTGCCGAATATCGATCCAATCCGCAAGACATCAGTAAGATTTTTGTACGCACACAAAACAGTCCTGAGCAGACAATGATCCCGCTCGATACGATCGTCTCAACCAGCTTCAATAGCGGCCCCGATCCTGTCACACATTTCAACGGATTTAATTCCGCACTATTGCTCGGCGCTGCTGCCCCAGGTTATAGTTCCGGTCAGGTTATCGAAGTACTTGAGCAATTAGCCGAAGAAATACTTAAACCGAATGGTTACACCATCGATTGGGAAGGTATCTCCTTACAGGAGAAAATGGCTGGCGGTCAAACAATCCTGATACTGGCGTTCGCCTTACTCATGGTTTTTCTGGTACTGGCCGCACAATACGAAAACTGGTCCACGCCTTTCGCGGTTATTCTGATTATACCCTTCGGTATATTAGGTGCACTGCTAGCGATCTGGGTACGGGGATTAACCAATGATATTTATTTTCAGATTGGATTAATCACTCTGATCGGATTATCTGCAAAAAATGCCATTCTGATTGTGGAATTTGCAAGTCAGCGATATGCCGAAGGTTTATCATTGACACAAGCTGCGCTTGAAGCTGCACGATTGCGCTTCCGTCCAATCATCATGACTTCAATGGCATTCATTCTTGGTATTTTGCCGCTTGTCATGGCATCCGGCGCAGGCGCAACAAGCCGGCACGCCATTGGTACAGGTGTATTCGGCGGTATGCTGGCAGCTACTTTTCTGGCTATTATTTTCGTACCGCTGTTTTTTGTGATTACCGCAGGATTTTCACGTAAAGCGAAATTAAAGGTGAGACCGTAACTGATACAGAAAAGGAGAAATTCTATCCCTCGTCAGAGTCACCAGAGCCACTGCATACCTGAAACGGCAAAGGGCAAAGTGAGTGTGTAATCCTCCCAAAAATAAATACGAATTATTAGTAGGAAATTCCATTAAACTGAAATAAAGGAGTTTTCTATGCGTAAATCGCGTTACAGTGATAGCCAGATACTGGCGATTTTAAAACAAAATGAGAGCGGTATTCCTGTTCGCAGTTATGCCGGGAACATGGCATGAGTTCAGCCCAGTTTTGATCGCCTCCTTGCGTAACTCGGATTTTAACCGTTCCTCAGCATACATCTTTTTCAATCGACGGTTCTCTTCCTCAAGCTCTTTGAGTCGCACTATCATCAATGCATCCATGCCGCCGTATTTGCTGCGCCATTTATAAAATGTCGCATTACTCATACCATGTTCACGGCACAGTTCTGGTACCGGTACGCCTGCTTCTGCCTGTTTGAGTATCGCCATAACCTGGCTGTCACTGAATTTCGATTTCTTCATTGCAGAACCTCCTGTCTATAAATTACAAGAAAATTCTACTTTTGACTCCTGGTATTTTTCGGGAGGATTACCGTTCTCAGGGGCAGCAAAAACGCAGTGAGTTGGTGATTAGGAATTTTTGATTCAGTTTCAAATAAGGCGCACAATTGTCCTAAACAGGGCGGCGACTTACAACCATGCAGAATTTGTCCCATAACTCCCTTCCGTAGCTACTCATATATTACACCAGCATACCGTGGGACTAAACACCCCTAGCCTAGTAGTTCGTTCCAACGATACAATTACGTACTAATTTATAATAGCCATGATTA
>CAYXFV010000045.1:0-23735 GCA_964464365.1 uncultured Nitrosomonas sp.
TGTGATTCTGAGTGTTCTGTTCGTGGTTCTTGGCGGTGCTGCATTTGCGCAGGATACGTTGCTATCGGCCAAGGAAGACTATATCACCTGCTGGAAACAGCCGTGTGTGATGGTTGCCGGTAGCGAGTGGTCGGAAAAAAATAGGAATGGTGTAGGGATTGCGGTCGCCATGGGAACCCAGCCAGTTGTTACGGATGACCAGATCAAAACCGTTCTTACCCGCGATTTTGCAAAACATGGTATGACGAACATCAAATTCTTCTTTGAACAGAATGATGCGCCTGCTTCGGGTATCACTTTTCACATTCGCGGAGGAACGGAGGGAATATTTATGATCGACGATGTGCGTGAACAAATTCCAGCTATAGCCAGACGGGCGGCGAATACGAATCCGGTCTTCCAGTAGCTCAAGACAAGAATTTCAAGGCGGCTTCGGGAGACCGCGCTTGTGAAAGTACTTCATCACGTCGATCATCTGCGAGATCACGCATGGAGGCTTGTGTGTCCTTGTTCTGGGCCGTTCGATCCGCAAAGGTCATTTCCTCGATATAGCCACGCTGTTTCATTTCATCAAGGATGTGTTCCTTGCGTTGCGGGCTGGTATTGTCATCATCCAGTTCCGCGACAGCCGCCTTGGCGCTATTCAGGTGGAATTGTTTCTGCGCCCATTCGGCGTAGTCGCCATATTTCGGATCGTTTTTGTATTTGCCCTTGATCGTGCCGTCCGGGTTGAGCATTTCGTCGATGAGGTGCTGCTCCAGACGCTTGCGGTAGGCCGTAATGCTTTCATCGGTTTCTTGTTGCGGAATATCGTCCGCACCCAGAATGTCGAGCGCGAGCTTTTCCCGCCATGCATCGCCATCGCGCTTTTCGAACGATGCGACGAGCCGCTTGACGTCGGCTTCCATCCGTTCGATGGAAACACGGACTTGCTCGATCCATTCAATGAACCGTGCTGTCCGGCGTTCTCTGGTTTTATGTTCTTCGGCCTGTCTGGACTGGCTTCGGCTGGCTACAGGACCAAGCTCGATCATACCGGCGATGGAACCGCTGAGCTGGCCGTACAGAATGAAGTGTTCATTTTCGATGAGTGCTTTATGTCGCAGACGGTTGAAATCTGCGTCGGACAAACAGGTATCGCAATGAAGGAAGGTATTGGTCAATCCGCCGGAAACCAGCAATTCTGCATCGGTCGGTTTAACCATCGGCGGCCCCGATGATAAGCCGCATTACCGGAAAAGCGCGGTATGCTACCGCATACCGAAGGTTCAGAATAACAAAGTTATTCTGAACCCCTGTCAATGAAATCCCAGGCACATCACGCCCCAATGTCCCTGCCTCCCGTTAATGTTGAATTTGCGCACAGTGTTGCCATATACGCAAAATAGCCTTTTTACATTAACAGGAAGGGGTTAATAAGTGGTTAATTCATGGCCGTAACCTGCTGTGAACGGAGAAGATTCATTTCAATCGCCTGAGTGCAACAACTACCCGGATGATTGACTTGACAATAGTTATCATATTTGATAACTTCGGTTATGAGATGGACGATCACGTTCTATAACAAGAAAGTCGAGGCAGAAACACTGGCGTTGCCGCCGGGGATTCTTGCCAGTTTCCTGCGTATTGCAGAGCTTATTCAGGAATTCGGCCCTGATCTGGGACGGCCTCATACCGCACCGCTGGGGCGGGGATTGTTTGAAATCCGGGCCAAGGGACGTGAAGGCATTTCCCGGTCGGTATTCTGCACCGTCAGGAATAAAGAAATCGTCATTCTCATAACAGTGATCAAGAAGGGCAACAAAATCCCCAAGCGCCATATGGAAACGGTGCAAAAACGTATGAAAGAGGTACAGAGCGATGGCACATAAACGACCGACATTCGACAAATTCCGGCAAATGGCGTTGAAAGACCCGGCAGTCAAAGCCGAATACGATGCGCTTTCAACCGCATTCGAAATGAAACGCCAGATGATCGCCTTGCGCAAAAGCGCGGGTGTGACGCAGGAACAGATGGCCGATTTGCTGGGGACCAAAAAAAGCAATATCTCCCGGTTGGAAAGTCTGCATTCGAGTGTTTCGCCGAGACTGGCCACCGTCGAGGATTACGCCCGTGTACTCGGTTATGCGGTAAAAATCGAATTTGAACCCCGTATCATATCAACTGAATCCTTTCTGCCATAACATGCCCAGAGAAGCGGTATACGACCTTCATTGTCAGCTACATGAATATTTGCTCCTCTGTCGATTAATAGCTCGGTTGTCTCAATGTGACTGTTGATACTAGCCTAGATTAAGTGGGGGTTTGCCATCATTAGTGGCAGCATCAATATTTTTTCCTTGCCATGTAAAAATTTATCCACCTAAATATGACCATTACATGTTGCATCTGATCAACATAAGCGCAGTATTACCATTATTATCGACAATATCGGGATTTGCCCCCTTATCAATCAACAGCCTAACCGTCTTAGTGTGGCCATTGATACTGGCACACATAAGCGCCGTACGACCTTTTATATCCGCAAAATCAATATTTGTTCCCTCACCAAGCAACAGATCGGCAATCTCAACCTCACCGTAGAAGCTGGCCCAGATAAGCGCCGTACGGCCTTCTTTGTCGGCAATATTAGTATCCGCCCTTTTGTGAAGCAGTAGTTTGACCGTCTTAATGTGGCCACTCATGCAGGCCCTGATAAGTGCCGTATGGCCTGCTTTGTCGGCAATGTCAATATTTGCTCCTTCATTGAGCAACAACTCCACTACCTCAATATGACCTTTGAGGCTGGCCCAGATAAGTGCCGTATGGCCTTCTTCATCGGCACTATTAATATTCGCCTTTTTATGAAGCAGCAGTCTGACTGTCTCAATTTGACCCATCCCGCTGGCCCAGATAAGCGCTGTACGGCTTTTTTTGTCGGCAATGTTAATATCCGCTTTCGCACTTCCCTTATTATATAGTAGCAGCCTCACTATATAACTTCTGAAACTGGCCCAGATAAATGCCGCACGACTTTTTTTGTCGGTAATGCGAATATTCGTATTCCCCTCTTTATTATCATCTAGCAGCAGTCTTACTATATCAATATGACCCTTGAGGCTGGCCCAGATAAGTACTGTAAGACCTCGATTGTCAGCAGCATTAATATTGGCCCCTGCACCGAGCAACAGCCTGACTGCCTCAATTTTACCTTTGTTGCTGGCCCAGATAAGCGCCGTAAGGCCATGTTTGTCGGTAGCATCTATCTCTGGCTTCTCCTTCGCTTTAAGTAGACACTGTACGATTTCAGTATGGCCCATCAAACTTGCAATGATTAACGCATTCTGACCGCCGTCGAATATTGCTTTTGTATCGACTCCACGGTTAACTAATGCACAAGCCGTTTTGTTAAATCCCAAAAAACTTGCAATTATGATCGGTACAGAAAGTGCTTCGGTATCGTTTGCTGTAAGTCGATCAAACAATTCAAGCATCTCCTCAGGGATTTCAGGGGTCACTTCTGTATGCCTGTGTGTTAATTCGAAATAACGCATGGAATGCAATATGGATTTTCTTAAAGATGTTTTGTTATTATCGCGATAGAGGACATCAGGATCGATCTGGTTGAGCAGAGTGATCATCATTTCTTCAGAAAACAGGTCTTTTATTGTCACAATCATATCGATAAGCCCAATAGTCATAGCCCATTGGATAGGTTTCGCGCTTTCAAAATCCGATGGGTTCATAAATTTAAAGAGCGCATTCCATAGCGCTTGTGTTTCTTTCTGGTTCTGGTCATCGTTGAGTAAGTTCCGCGTCAAGCGCTGGATGAAAGCAATAAATTCTGTAGCGTCTTCTATTTGTGTATCTTCGTTTCCCGCTATGAATATCTGTCGAAATTCTTTTTGGTATGCAGGAGAATTTTCAAGGAATTGAAGAAATTTCAGAAAAAAACTTTCACCGAGAATATCGGGCTCAAAAGGTTTCAAAATTTCTGTATTGTTATCGGTGACAATTTTCTGACAAATTGCCTTCACCTCATCAAAATGCTCTGGAGAAGAAGTACAATTGCCGGCTGCTGCGATGAGATCGCGATAGTATATTCTACGCCGTGCTGTCGCTACGGTAGTGAAATGCGATGCCCAGCGTCCTGAATCGTTTCCGTGTTCCCATGGCAGACGATCATCCCCTGAAAGATAATAGTCGATTAATTCACGGCGATTCCACTGGGTAAAATTTTTGTCTGACTTGATTGCGTCGCCTACGAGTGCCGCGAAAAGCGGGTGGTATGCGCCTTGTGTTTCTTGAAGATATTTGTGGGCTATATCTACTTGTTCGCTTTTTTTATTAATCCCAGCCCGATGTACAATGATGGATTTGATGATTGTTTCTTGATCCTGTGTTTGCCGAAGATCAAGCGGCTTTGTATCAAAAAAATATTTTTCATTGCGATTCAGGCTTGAGCCATCACCAGTGAATCCCCAGCGTTCGTCGCTGTGCAATGGCTCTGAAAAAACATGATCGATCAGGAGCAACCTTATCTTTGGTGTGTCAGGCTTAAAGCGGTGATTCATTAGTTTTTGAATTACTGCTTCAAAACCGTACATGTAATCAATAATAACTAACGTTGGTTTATCAGGTGACCATTTAGCCCATTTCTTTGGTTCAGCTCGATCTTCTTTATGCAGAACGCGGCAATCCCAGCCTTTCCGTGCAGGCAGATCATATGCCCATTGGGAAGCCAGTCGCGTTTTCCCTGAGCCGGAAGGCCCGGCAATGGCCCAGATTTTAAATTGCTCCTCGGTTTCGATAAATCTATTGAGCAGCTCAAATTCTTTTTCCCGACCAACCAATGGAAGCTCGTTGAAATTGTAGGGATCGAGCCATTTTTCTTCTCCTTCGACACGATCAATCCTGTATCTGTTTTCTGTGACTACCTGTTCCGGTAGTTGCTGTTCCTGCTTATCAGGTGTAAAGAATTGCGGGGATTTTGATTGTAGTCGTTTGACTATATCCGGTGCTTCCCGGAGAAAATCTGTTATGGTTTTCTCGTATTCAGCATATGAGAAAAGGCGTATTTTTTTACTCTCACAGTCCTCAAGGAATTGAGCCAATAGGCTGATAAGCGGTATTTTCAAAAATCTGGATGCAGTACATATTCCCGTCGTTACTACTTCATTACTTACATTTCTATTGCGCCCTTGGCGAAACGTTTCCCACTGAATAGAGGATTTATCTATCTCCAATTGAAGTTTACGTATACGTATGTCTGCTCTTGCCTTAAGAAAATCGAAAAGATGTCTGAAATCAAGCCGTAAATAAGGAGGAGGATATAGGGGATGCTTAAGGTCGGGAACATTCGTCCCATCCTTTTTCATCCAATCACGCATTCCACAATCACCAATCTCTCTAAAAAGATCTCGGTAATTTGAATTAACAATAGATTCTGCGGTGAAAATTATATTGTTCTTTTTTTCTTCATCTTCCACATCCACTTTCTCCCCATAAATTCAGAGGAGATAAGTGTATCCAAAAATGAAAGAATGCGGCGCGGAGATATTTAACGCCGGGAAATAAGAATTATCCCGGTCCGCCAATATCGGGATCAACTATTTGGTTTTGTCCCGACTGTTCAGCAGTGGCATCGGCAGCAGCCAGCCTGTCACACAAATCCATAAATTGATCAAAGCTTTCCTGAGAGGGCGAGATGTCCCTGACTTTGAGTTTCAGGGCATGCCCTATCTGATCGGCAACAGGAATGCCACGATCTTCAGCATGCATCCCTATTGCATCCAGGAATTTGGTGTATTGGGTTCTCCAGTTTTGCGCATTAAACGTGATGGTAACTTCATCGTCCTTCACTTTTATCTTTAACGATCTTGAGCCAAGCGTTCTTTTCTGTGTCACCGCGCATTTTCCCTTCTCTCTAGCATTAGCATTCCTGCCTGCCTTCAGGCTCTGCATTTTCATAGCATCGATGCTTCCTGTGCGCAAGAATTTTATATAACCAAATGATAAATAAACAAATATTCTAAAATCCCGCTGTGATTCATGAAGATGCTGAATGTACGCCGTACACAACTGCGTACACGTCAGCGGACACCTTGTACGCAATTTGATTGCTAAATTAACCCTCGATATCGACGGGTATCGACGTAAGAACATTTCAACTGGCTATACGGCTTTTCCTCATAGATAAGCACTTATCAGTTGAAGTTAGGAATTACGTCCGTAGTCTTCGCGAAGCTCTACAAACACATTGATTTAATTAATTTATGTTTTGGAGGGTTAGATTATGAGTAACAGAAAATTTATTTATATAGCGACGAAAGAACAGATGAACGATCCGGTTAATGAAAACCACCTATGGACTGCAACATGCGACATAAAATTGTCGCGCCGGAAATTATTGGACGACATTGCCAGAACGATATACGACCATAAAGACCATATTCTGTTCAAGGAAGGCCGCATTTGGCCTGTACCCGATGTTTATGAGTTGTTTGGCGGCATTGACGGTCGCTGGATTTCCTGTTACCGCAAGCGAGTTGGCAATCGTCCTCGTCACAAGCCCCATTCTTCGACCTTGGAGCGGCGACGAGTATTACAACTTTATTTTCGTCTGAGGCATCCGAAAATCGCTAAGCAGTTTAACAACAAGTAGAAAAATAGGCGTTCCAGCTTCAACATCTGGTACGCCCCTTGTCATTTCCCTTGCATGTTTGTTTCCCAAATCTGATGAAGGCTATCGCTAACCTAACGGGTGGTTACCCCTGTTTCATCTTTACAAGGAGACTGTTTATGGCAACAACCAAAGCGAAATTCAAGGACAAGAAACAACCGCTGGCGCTTCAGCTTGTCGGAACCGATACGGCGAATCTCGATGCGCCTGTTTCGCCTGTGCATTGAATGCCTGGGCAAAGCCCAATGTGCAACTGGTGTGCGGCATATGTTCCATCAATTTGAGAGCAGTGCGACTCTGAACACCGGGAAGCATACCGATTCTTCGAAATGCAAAATAGCAAATGACTAATTCAGATTCTATCTACACACAGGAGGAAAACATGCAGGTAACAGAAAATTTTAGTCCGGATACATCACCTTCATCCGCTGAGACCATTCTTCAACAAATTCGGGAAAATCTGTCCGACCTCAACCCGCCGAGTGAAGCCCAATGCGTCCAGCTTTATCAGGCGCTGGCGGATGAACACCAACGCGCCATGGATGCGAAGCAGCAGGAAATGGCCGATTCACTGCGGCGCATCATGGTGAATGTTCATCTGATACTGAGCATTGCCTACCCGGATAGCCGGATTTCCAACCCACCCGGCTCAGGTTCCCCACAAACCATTCGCGCATTGATGCATCAGCGCAATTATCTGGAGTAAATCATCATGAATGAAATCAAACACGTGGCGCTGACTGACAAAGAGTACGCTTATGTCGCCGTTGCCATGAATCTTATCAAAAAAGCGGTACAACGAGCGCTATGGTCGTTGTTCCCTATAGCCTTGTCCCTGCTGATTTTCCTCAGTGCCGCCGGGATCGAAATCGCCATCGCCTACGGCGTATTCAGCGGATTATTACAAGGCGTCGAAGATCCAGTCGTGCAGCATTCAGCAGGATTGCTCTCGATGACGGCCATCATCGCCATGCTGACCTACCACTGGATCAGCAAGGACAGTCCCGATGTATGGCCTGTCCGTTTAATCCGCAATATCAGCATGATATTCGCGCCGTTCTACGTACTGGCTGGCGGACTGTTTTTAGGCATACTGCTTTTCCCCGGCGCAGTTGCTACGGCCACCACAGGCACGCCCGATACGATTTTCGGCTTGCCGGTGGAGCAGGCCGATGCCGGTTCGGTAGGACAAGTCATCGTGACGTGGCTGCAAGACAACATGGTGCTGGCGGCACCTTTGTTTGTAGCGGGCGTCATGGGCATCTCGATCATGGGTTTGTTTGTGGGGGGACAATGCATCGGTACGATCATCACGAATACTTCCACCCTTTATTATGCCTTGTCCAACTACAAGCTCGCCAAACAGGCATGGGGACAATTTCAGGCGGACATCAAAATCTATCCCAAAACTGTCAGGGAATACGCCCGGCTTGAGAGTTGGACCGATGGTGCGCTCAGAAACAAAGCGGCATTGACGATTGCAGGTCTGGCCGATCAATCCGTGCAACGCGCTGAATCGGCCATCGAGAACAATCCTGCGCTACACATCGTCAATGACGAGCCGGATTCGGCGCTGAGCCGGTTTTTCGGCAAGCAGCCTGATCTTGATCTGGCGCATATCAAACCCCGCATTGAAACCCTTAAAACACTCACTGTGAAAAACATTCGCAGTGTTATCGACCGCAATTTTAAATGAAGGAGTACAACCGATGAAATTCCCTACAATACTTTTACTGGCTGCGTTGAGCAGCAATGCGTATGCGCAAAAACAGATGCACGTGACGTTTGCGCTGGATCAGTCTTCATCCAACCCCAATGAAGTCGAAGCGTTCCGCCATGCCGCCGCCCGCTATGCCAATGAGACGGTAACGGCACTGAACATGGGCGATACGGTGGCCGTGATGACATTTGGCGATGGGGGCCTAAGTAATTTCCAATTAACCAAGCGTGTCAAATTGTCGGCGCGGATGCGGCCCTCGCAGGTCGGAGCGGCGTTGGAGAAGGCTATTGTCGCAAAAGCTGAGGAAGCTGCAAAAAATCCGCAAAACGAAACCCGTTTGATGTCTTTTCTGGAGGATTCGCGCCGGGAATTCCAATGCACGTCCGGCAACGCCAAAGTCATTGTGTTTACCGACGGTATCGAGCATTCGGCGGAATTGACCGGCAAGCAATTCGTCATCGATAAAAAGCCGCTGCCCGATCCGACACCCGGCATACTCGCCGGATGCCATGTCGAGTTCATCGGGGTCGGTATCGGTTCCAGTGGCACCTTTCAGCGGCCTGAGAAGAAACACATCACCGAGGCGTGGGCGGCATGGATGAAAAAGGCCGGGGCCACGTTCGAGGCGCGTTCCAGCCTTTAAGGCTGTTATCCCACTACGATAGCCATGCACCGGCACGCTTCCAACAATCAGCCACCCGCCGCCAGCTTGCTGACGATTGCCAGTATCGCAGGCGGGCTGGTGTGGTGGTCGACGAACCTGAATTTTCCATGGATGGATGGGCGCATCGACTGGTTCTCAGCGCTCATCCACTTCATGGCAGGGTTATTTTGCCTGCATACCGTAATTCGGTTGCTTGAAAATATTTCTCACCATGTCGATCTTTTCGGTAGCCGCCAATCTACCGGCCAGAAAGGAACGGCTGCATGGGCAAAAGCTGCGGAATATAAAGGCGCTTTGACCCAGCATAAAAAAGGAGGGCCGTTCTGGGGCCGTGCTTTGGACGGCTCCCGGCCTGCGTTGTTTTTCGACTACGCTTCGAATGCCATGACGGTTGCCCCCGCCGCTTCCGGTAAAGGCATTTATACCGTCGTGCCCAATATCATGAGCATCCGGCACAGCAAAGTGGTGGCTGATTTCAAGGGTGAGCTATCGTGCGTCTGCAAAAATGCGCTGGAGGCACGGGGCGAGACTGTTCGCATATTGAATCCCGGAAATCTGTGGTCTGAAATCATCGGACAAAGCGATACCTATAATCCGCTCGATATGATCGCTGACGACTTAACGCGCCCCGGGGGCTTGCGCGATGTCATGGACGATCAGCGCGAGATGATGGAGCAGATATTGCCAGAGCCAGACGGTAAAGAGACGGACAACTCCTATTTCAGGGAAGGATCGAGACGGCTGATTGCCGATGCGATTTTATTCGAGGTCATGGTCGATCTTTTTGATACGACACTTTCCTCGGTGGCCGTCCTCATCGAAAACCGTACCCGTCTTGAAGATACGGCGCGCTGGGTGGCTGGAATCGATATACAAGGAAAACCTCACCCGGACGGACCACTTCCCATCGAGCAGACCGAATGGGCAAAGGCACACGATCCGAAGGATATGGCCGAATTTTCCAGTCTTCTCAGGGCCAGGGCGAAAAACCTGATCGAGTTGATGACGGGTGGCGACAGCCGTACTTTCGACAGCTTCATAACCGGCGCTCAGCAAGCCTTGGCTCCGTTTGCCTTCGGGCGTCTCGCCCCGGCGATGGGCCGTTCAACGTTTCGTATGCAGGACCTCAAGGAAGGCGACAAACCGACCACGCTATTCATCGTCGCCGATGCCAGCCGCATGGAGGCATACAAAGCGTATATTGGCTTGATACAGTGGAGTTGCATGACAGCAATGAAGCGCCACAAAAATAAAGACAGGCCTGTTTACGGCATTCTCGACGAAGCCACAAACTACCGAGTCCACGGACTGGAAAGCTTACTGACATGGGGCCGATCTTACGGCTTGCGCCTGCACCTCATCTTTCAGGATCTGGCGGCCTTTGAGCGGGTATACGGCAAGAGTGCGCTCAATACACTTTTGAGCGAAACCGAAATCAAGCAATGCCTGCCCGGCCAGCGTTCACCCGAGACACTGGAACTGATCTCAAAAATGCTGGGCGAACAATCGGTGATGGCTATCGGTGCCAGTCGATCCATCGAACAGCCCGGTTTAACCGAGAATCTGAGTGAAACAGGCCGCCCGCTCGCCACGCCCGATGAAATCCGGCGTATGAAAACCGGGATTTTATTCGTGCGCCAGCATCGCCCGATCCTGTTTGAACCCGTCTCATACGCTGAAGTTCATCCATGGCGTTCACAAGTCGGGATCAATCCGTTCCACGGCAAGCCGTTTCGCAAGAAAATCAAACTGCGTTTATAGGAGACAACCATGCAACCGTATTCTCCCAGAAAATTCCGTCCTTTCTCATGGCTGTCGGTGCTACTTAGAAGTCTGGCTTACCTGCTGCGCCACTGGTTCCTGTTGCTCATTGCCGTGCTGGTGATCTCGCCGGTCGGGCCACATGTGCTGGTCTGGTACACCTACAAAGATTTTAACGGATACCGCATCTATAACGATTGCTTGTATCTGGGCGGAGGCGGATTGCTGGAACGCGAGTACGGCGATGACTGCCCGGTGATTTTGATGATCGACCGGCGCATAGCGCGTTAGATGCAACTGAAAACATTCATTTTACAAACCCGCCCCGGTATGCCTGCATCCGGGACGGCCATGATGCATGCAGGCGATTTGATTTTAAGGAGAAAGCAATGAGCGACGAACATTCCAATGCGGGCCGCAAGCCCGACCAGCTTGCCTATTCGGTCAAAGAATCGCCCGATGGCAGGGAATACTGGAACCGCGTAGGTGCACTGTGGAAACACAAGGACGGGCGCGGGGCCGAACTGGTACTGGACAGTGTTCCGGTAGATGGGCGCATAACCTTGCGCGAACAACGCGATCAGCGGCTGGAAGGCTATCAGGAGGAACGCGCCAGCCAGCAGCCGGTGAACAACATCCGAACCCGGGATCATGGCCGCGAACGTTAAAAGCCGTCCGGAAACGTCGCCGCGCACGGTGAGCTTCTCGGGCAAGCACCCGGAACTTTCGGGAGACATGCCCGAAAGTTTCCGCAAAGCGCCACCGCAACACCGGGCATTCGATCATGCGCGCGATCCGTATTTCAGCAGACAACTGAAAGCGATGGAACTGACCGAGGCGCAGCGGCGCGGTGAGAGTGAACGTACGGGGCGCGGCTCGCAAATGGTGAAACTGGATAAACCCTTCCCCGAATTGCGGCCAGAACATGAGCAGACGCCCATCCGCGAATCCTTCAACCGCGCATGGCTGAACGAACAACGCGATGCCCGGCTGGCCGATCTGGAGCGCCAACGTGATGAACGGCAACAGGTCATGGAGCAGGCTGAACAGACTATGCAAAGGGACTGGGAAACAGGAAGACAGGAACAGCGCGTGCCTGAGCGCTGAAAGGTGTTCAGTTCAATGAATTCCTTCATACGGAAAATTGCATAGAGGAAACAGGGGGTTTTGCCCCGGAAACAAGGCGGCAAGGCACGTTTTTTATTGCCTGTTGAAGAAAATTGTGTTCTCTTTTTGTTCTTGTTTAATTTTTTAAACAACACAAAGAGGAACGAGAGATGAACCGATAACCGCAAGGCAGGGCCTTGATAACGTAAAGGATGCGAGGATGAGTAACGAGACGATAGAACAGCAGGAAACCGAACGGGAAACCATTTCCGTTCCCGCACTGGATTATGATATATACCGAGGGGAATTGACCGATCTGGAACTGACCGCCGAGCAGGAAAATGAATTGCTGACGATCCTGTGGGAGATCATGAAAACGATGGTCGATCTCAATCTGGATATGGATGCGGTACAAATGGTGATTCCCCCGTCACTGTACAAGGTGTTCAATGACGAAACAGACCGAAACACCGCTATACACAATGGCGAAAGGAGCAAACCCAATGGATAAAGCCGTAATTTATTGCCGGGTATCCACCAAGCGGCAGACAAAAGCGGGAGACGGGCTGGCCTCCCAAGCCACGCGCTGCCGCGAGTTTGCCCGCTATCGCAATCTGGAAGTGATCGAGGTGTTTCAGGATTCGCAGTCCGGCTCCCTGATCGACCGGCCCGGCATGCAGGCGATGCTCAAATACTTGAGGTCGCACCGTAAAGACAACCTGACGGTCATTATTGACGATCTAAGCAGGCTGGCACGGGGAGTACAGGCGCATATCCACCTGCGCACCGCGATTGCTGACGTGGGTGCAAAACTGGCTTCGCCCAGCATCGAATTCGGCGAAGACTCGGATTCCGTGCTGGTCGAACACCTGCTGGCCAGTGTGTCGCAGCACCACCGGCAGAAGAACGCCGAACAAACCCGCCACCGCCGCCGTGCGCGCATGCTGAACGGCTATTGGGTGCACTTTGCGCCGATTGGCTATAAATATGCTTCAAAGCCGGGACACGGTAAAGTGTTAGTGAGAAACGAACCGCTCGCCAGTATCGTGGCCGAAGCATTGGAAGGCTATGCCACCGGGCGTTTCCAGCTCAGGGCCGAAGTCAAACGCTTCTTCGAGCAGTTCCCGGAGTTTCCCAAGAACGCCAAGGGGGAAGTCAGTAATGAACACGTCAACCGGATTTTAAGCCGGGTGATCTATGCCGGTCATATTCAGTCGGACATCATGGCGGTATCGTTACGTCCGGCGCAGAACGAGCCGCTGATCTCGCTGGAAACGTATCAGAAGATCCAGAAGCGCATGCAGGAGAAAGCCAGTATACCGGCGCGCAAGAACCTGAATGAAGATTTTCCGCTCAGAGGCGCGGTACGGTGCAGTGATTGTGACAATCCGCTCACGGCCTGCTGGACGAAAGGACGCAGCAAACACTATCCGTATTATTACTGCTTCACCAAAAGCTGCGAGAGCTACGGCAAGGCCATTCATCGTGACAAGCTCGAAGGGGAATTTGCCAGCCTGCTGCACAAGCTGGAGCCTTCGCCCTCGCTGTTCAAGGTTGCAACCAGAATGTTCGAGACATGGTGGCATTACCGGCAGGCGCAGATTGCGCAGCGCGGGCAATCGTTCGAGCGTGAAATCGGCAAGCTCGATGGTAAAATCGAGCAATTGATGGACAGGCTGGTGGAAACGGACAGCGATTCGATGGTCAGGGCGTATGAAAAGCGGGTCAAACAACTCGAAATGGACAAGGCCGTTCTGGTCGAGAAATCCGCTCAATCCCTGCGCCCGATGCGTTCATTCGATGCGGCACTTAGAACCGCGCTGGAGTTTATCTCAAACCCGCACCAGCTCTGGGAATCCGGGCGATTGTGCGACCGCCGCGCCGTGCTGAAACTGGCTTTTCCGGGTGGGTTTAAATATCACAGAAATACAGGACTTAGAACCGCAGAAACCCCTTTACCGTTCAAGGTGTTAGGAGAGCTTATGAGTAAGAAAATTCAATTGGCGGAGAGAGAGGGATTCGAACCCTCGATAAGCGTTTTGTGCCTATACTCCCTTAGCAGGGGAGCGCCTTCGACCACTCGGCCATCTCTCCACGTTAATTGACACCGGAATTACAGTTTAAATCTCACCCCGGCCAATTCTGGAAAACCGCTATTGTATAGAATTTACAGTGCTTGTTCCAGATTAAATGCTTTATGCAGAACACGTATGGCCAGTTCCATGTATTTTTCATCCACCACAACCGATACTTTTATTTCGGAAGTGGCGATCATCTGGATATTGATCCCCTCCTCCGCCAGAACACGGAACATTTCGCTGGCGATACCGGCATGTGAACGCATGCCGACACCGACCACAGAAACCTTCGCTATTCTATCACCGCCAATAACATCACGCGCACCAATATGCGGCTGAATTTTTTCACGGATGATATTCATCGTCTTTTTAAAGTCATTCCGATGAACAGTAAAGGAAAAATCGGTCAGGTCGTCATGACTGACGTTCTGGATAATCATATCCACATCAATATTGGCATCGGCCACCGGACCCAGGATCTGATACGCTACGCCCGGATGATCCGGTACGCCCGATACAGTGATTTTGGCCTCGTCTCTGTTAAATGCAATGCCCGAAATAACAGGTTGCTCCATATTTCCGTCTTCCTCAAATGTGATCAGGGTACCTTCGCCTTCTTCTTCAAAACTGGATAAAACGCGCAGTTTTACCTTGTATTTTCCCGCAAATTCGACCGATCTTATCTGCAGGATTTTTGAACCCAGACTTGCCATTTCAAGCATTTCTTCGAAAGTGATGCTGGCCAGGCGCCTGGCTTCCGGCACTACGCGTGGATCGGTGGTATAAATACCGTCAACATCGGTATAAATCTGGCATTCATCGGCTTTGAGCGCCGCAGCCAGGGCAACACCGGTAGTATCCGAGCCGCCACGTCCCAGTGTCGTGATATTTCCTTTTTCATCAATGCCCTGAAATCCGGCGACGATGACGACATAACCGTTGTCGAGGTCGGTGCGAATGTGACCGGATTCGATGTCCAGTATCCGCGCTTTGGTGTATGCGCTGTCGGTCAGTATCTTAACCTGGGATCCGGTATAACTCTTCGCCTTGACGTTAAGCGCTTTGAGCGCCATCGCCAGCAGTGCGATGGAAACCTGTTCACCTGTTGATACCATTACATCCAGTTCGCGCGGATCCGGATTTTCCTGTACTTCGTGCGCCAAGGTAATCAGCCGGTTCGTTTCGCCGCTCATGGCCGAAACAACGACGATGATCTGGTGCCCCTGGTTATAAAATCGGGCAACCCGGCGTGCGACATTTTTTATGCGTTCGGTACTTCCAACCGAAGTGCCGCCATATTTTTGAACGTAGAAGGCCACTGCTTATATTGACTCATTCTTATGACGAATGAGCTCTCGATAAAAATCCGTCATTCTACACCTTTCTATGCCGGAACACTATTTCACGATTTTATCGCCATAAAAATCATGCAGTATCAAGTAACATCATATTTCAATTGAGGTTTTCCACCTCCCATCACTGTCAATCCCGGCGCATACGCCACCAGCCGGGTACCGCTGCAGGAGTTGCGCATACTCAGATTTGCATTAAAAATTGTATAATTCTTTTTTGAAACAGAACCACACTCCGGAAACCCCATATGAAATCTGACCAGACTAATAAAACCAATGTTCTTTTTGTCTGTATGGGCAATATTTGCCGTTCACCGACAGCCGATGCCGTATTCAAGCATACCGTTAGGAAAGCAGGACTTGAGCATGAAATTTTTGTGGACTCCGCGGGCACGCATGCTTACCACATTGGCGAACCGCCGGACCGGCGCACTCAAAATTCCGCGTTGAAACGCGGCTATCACATGCATGATCTGCGCGCCCGCAGGGTCGCTGCGAACGATTTTTCCGATTTTCATTATATTCTGGCGATGGATCATGAAAATCTTGCACTCCTGCAGCAACGCTGTCCGGATCAATACAACAGCAAGCTCGAATTGTTCATGAATTACAGCAAGGGTCTGTACAGCAACCAGGAAGTGGCCGACCCTTATTTCGGCGGGGATCAGGGTTTCGAGCTCGTGCTCGATATGGTCGAAGAAGCAAGCCAGGGATTGCTGGAGCATATCTGCAACCGCAAAGCCTGAAACGTTACCGGCGTTTTATTACGCTGCTTTTTTCCTTTCGTAGACAAACCGGCCTTCTCCTTTAACGATATTGCGTATAAAGGATTCGAACATCATCAAAGTCCATAGCGGTGCGCTGTAGTCTCTTTTACCCGACTGGTGAGAATCCACTATTTCTTCAAGATAAGCCTGGTTAAAGATACCTGTTTCTTTCAGAATCGACCCCAAAACGGTGTTACGCACGTGCTGTCGTAGCGGTCCTCTGAACCAGTCGGCCAGCGGTACCGAAAACCCCATTTTGTTGCGATACAGGATATTGTCGGAAAGATAAGGCTCCAGCGATTTCTTGAAAATATATTTCCCTTCGCCATGCTTCAGCTTGACAGCGGCGGGCAAGGAAGACACCCATTCGACCAGCTCATGATCGAGCAACGGCACTCTGACTTCCAGTGCATGCGCCATACTGGCCCTGTCCACCTTGGTCAGAATATCGCCGACCAAATACGTCTTCATATCAAGATACTGTACGCGGGACAACGGATCATCCGTCGGAGATTGTCTGGCGTAGCCCTGCAGCACCTCAACCGCCCGGTAATTCTGCAATTCCTGCCTGAATATCGGCGCAAAAAGCTGTTGCCGCATGTTATCGCTCATAATTGAAACGCTATGAAAATAACCTTCGATCGAATCGCGCGCTAATGCTTCAAATGTGGCCTTGGCGCGGAAAACTCTGGGCGCCCAGTCGGCCTTGGGGTAAATGGCACCCAACAATCCAAACAATGGTTTGCGCACAGCCAACGGCAAAGAAGATCGCAGTTTTTCCTCATGCATATACCAACGGTAGCGCCTGTAACCCGCCATATTCTCGTCACCGCCATCACCGGACAATGCTACGGTAACGCGCTGGCGCGCCAATTCACAAACACGGTAAGTCGGCAACGCGGAACTATCAGCAAAGGGCTCATCATAAAGGAGCGCCAACTTATCGATAAGATCGAAATCATCATGCTCGACCTGGTCAACATGATGGTTGGTATGGTAACGCTCAGCAACTTCCTGCGCATAACGCGATTCATTAAATTCAGGGTTGCCAAAGGAAATCGAACAGGTATTGACGGGTTCGTTCATGATGCCACTCATCATGGCGACCACCGCGCTCGAATCCACACCGCCGGAAAGAAAAGCACCCAGCGGAACTTCGGTCATTAAATGAATATCTACCGATTCGCGTAATTTGGCGATCAGCGTTTCCATTGCCTCGGTTTCATCGATTGCAGCCTGCTGCTTAAATGGGACATCCCAATATTGCTTCGGTTGCAGCGTTGTCTGACCGCGCTGTAATTTCAGAGAAAATCCGGGAGAAAGCTTGCTGGCCTGCTGGAATATTGTTTTAGGTTCAGGAATATAGCCATAAGCGAAATAATCTTCAACCGCACAGGGGTTCATTTCACGCTTGAATTCCGGATGCACCAGAATCGCCTTAAGCTCGGAGGAGAAAATAAAATGCCCGTTATCGAGCAAGGCATAATACATCGGCTTGATGCCCAGACGGTCACGCGCCAGAAAAAGCACTTCCTGATTCCGATCCCAGACACCGAATGCAAACATGCCCCGGAAATGATCAACACATTGCTCGCCCCATTCTTCCCAGGCATGCACAATGACTTCCGTATCGCAATGTGTTTTAAACTGATGCCCGGCTTCAATCAGCTGTTTGGCCAGATCGCGGTAGTTATAAATCTCGCCGTTAAAAACAACCACCACGCTACCGTCTTCATTGAACAACGGTTGCTGGCCGCTGGCGATATCCATAATCGAGAGACGGCGGTGCCCTAGGCCCAATCCCGGCTCACAATAAATTTCACCTTCATCCGGCCCGCGGTGCTCCTGGGTCTGATTCATCCGCACAAGCAATTGTTGATCGATTTCACTTTTCCCGCGTATGTCGAGCAGACCCACTATTCCACACATATATATTTTCTCACTTTAAATTCTAATTCCCGGATTGCCGGAAAACCATAGGAAGCCAATATACTTCAAACCACAAAGCAGCGCGTTGTTTTTTGAACTGCGTCTCTAGGTCTCCAGGCCAGGCCCTGCACATGAAACGCGCCTGTCCCGGACATCCGTCACCCAAAATCGTTGAATGTATCGATTGCTTATAGCCAATCCAGGAGCAATCGGCAATTTCCCGATAAAAAGGGAAATTGCCTGTTTTTGTACAGACTGGAATCAGCCTGTGACATGGTTAGAATCTGAAATTATATTGCACATAGAACAAGTCGGAATTCACACCGGGCCTTTGCGCCTGCAAAAAATCCCCGCTGAACAGTTTTGAATACCCGACCAGTACATCCTGATGACGACTTACATGGATATTCACGCGGAAATCGATTTCATCACCCACATGGCTGCCCGATTGTCCCGTCGGGTCTCTGATGATTGCCGCGCCGCCCGCGTTGTAGAGGTAATCGCGTTCATTGGCCAGATAATAACGGTGGTATTGCGATATAAACGTCAACCAGGGCACGGGATTCATTGTGAACTGCGCATTGAAGTCATGAATATTCTGACGCCCGACCTGATCCATGTAACCCAGATAATAATGGCCGAATGGGAAAAGATGACTGAATGTATTGCTTCTGCCGTCATTCGGGTTCGCATCACCGGAAGCGAAATCATAGCGGATCCAGACATGTGGATTCATCGGTAACGGAATGTTGTAACCCACGCCTGCTGCAACGGCAAATGCCGATACGTCGAGATTGGATCGTTCGCCCCATTGGTACATCCCCTCCAGTTCATAAAGAAGACGGTCAAAGTTTCCGATCAAACGACTACCCCAGGTATGTATCGAGAAATTACCGCCCATCACATTACCAATCGCAACATTCTGCGCAGCTACCGGATTCTGATTATCCAACCCCAGATAATAGAGATCGATCAGGTGGCCCGGAAGCGGTTTGATGCTGCTCCACAACCCCCAGAAATTCTGCTGCGTGTCCCAGTTATCAAATTCACCTTTCTCAGTTTTCATAGGACGCACCCAGAATGCATCCAGATCGATTTTCTGGTTACGCCAGAAAATCTTGCCACCCTGGAAAGTACGCCGTGTATTTGCCCAGTCCAGCGTGGAGATCAACCGTTGAGAACCATACAGCAATTCCTGGCGGCCGGCCCGGAAATAAACCGGCCCGTTGATATCCGCCAGTTTGATATCGGTAAACAGGTTCAACATATCGGTATGATTTCTTTCAATACCGAGTGGCGTCAGTTCTCCACCAAATGCACGTGCATCGAGAAATTCGGCAAACAACCGCACACGGTCCTGATACCATAAATCCGCATGCACACGCGTGCGCAACAAGTGGAAATCGTTGTCGATATCGGCAGCGTTCAGGCGGCTGTCAGTCTCATGGACGTAACGGTACCAGAAGCTTCCGCCAAAAGACAGCAGCCAGTCATTGCCCATGTGTATGCGCTTTACCGGGTCAAATATATCCTTTTCATGTTCGGGATTTTCCAAATACCTGAAATCAATATCAAAAGCAGAGGTTGGCATCAAAGCCATCGGTATATACGGCCTCACCGGACGATTTTCACGCTTATTTCCTGTAATCAGATCCCAGACTGAATAATAACCCGGGCCGGATGGCGGCGCGGAAAACATGCCAGGTCTGGGCATCGGTGTTACCGGAGGGACTTGTGAAAAATCAAATTTGCCGCTGTTTGTGGTCTGGGCTGACGCTGTATTCTGGTTTGATGCCTGTGCCTGGAACACAAAAACTGACAGGCATAAACAAAACGCCAGTGCATACCCCAATAAGCTTGCAAATAGACCGGCCCCGCGCCTGGATGCAACTGCCGGGAACAAGGCCGAAGGAAAAAGCGAACTCATGTATATCAACTCCTATTATTAAAGTATCTGCAATTAACTGTGTACTTAAATCTTCACTTATCGAAATTATATGCGACGATAATTTATCATGAAGTTATGAATAAGTTCCCTGAAATCCCTTTTTTTACCAAATAATGAATAGATTACATCAGGGAAGAGGAATAAGGTATGAAACATGCCTGCACAACCAGTTGATAAATAACATTATTCCATAGAGGCACGATTGTCGCCCAAATACAACAACAACAGACAATGCGATTGGCATTCGATGCGACAAAACGATGATGTTTTGGTTTTGTCGGTTTTTACAAACTCTGTTTCACATGAAAGCCACGTGCCGTGATTTTATCCGCGAAAGCAATAAACCACGATTCATCCACTTTAGTCAATGTTGCAGATTCAGGTTGATGCGATGCCCGTTCAATGCCATACAGCAGCACACCGCTCAAAACGATGCCATTTGCCATCAAATCTTCGATAAATGCCAGATATGCTGCCGTTTCTTTCTCAGACGGGAGCTGGCCATTCTGGCTGAATACGCAGGTTTGCAGCCAGGTCGGGCAATAGGAAGTCGCCAATTTCAAATTGTCGCGAACCCGCTTAAGACTCATCCGGGTGTTGTTAATACGCAACCGCCCTTCACTTGTCGCACTGTCGAGCTTAAACCAGATCTCGCCATTCAACTTGGCCATACGCTCCAGTCCGGCCAATACATAAGGCCGATCGATAAAACTACCATTGGTAATTAAAACCAGTTTCAAATTGTCCGGTAAAGGAAAATCCTGCTTAACGCGGCCAATCAGTTCAATGACCTGCTCAAATGCTTTGGCGCTGGTCGGCTCACCGTTACCTGACAATGCAATATCGCGTATATGCTGCGCCTCAGGCGGCACCTGTTCCTGCATGAAACGGCCACAAATCAGTTCCGTCAGAAACCCGCGCAACTCCGTTTCCAGTTTGTGCAGATCCACAGGCGGCGCGGCACCGCGTTTAAGATCAGGCACCTGGCAATAGATGCAGCGCCAGTTACAGGCGTTATTCGGATTGAGATTGATGCCGATGGATACACCACCCGCGCGGCGTGAAATAACGGGATACACGTAGGTCAACCCCGCTGTGTCACGACTGTGGTCTGTCGTATTCAATAGGTTAGGCGTTTGCTGCAATGGTACAATCCCGCAAAAGTAAACTGATAAGAAAATGCCCGTATGTTAATTACACGTAGACTGGAATTTGACGCCGGTCACAGAATATCGACACATAACAGTCAATGCCGTCATTTACATGGACATCGCTATGCACTTGAAATTACACTTTCAGGTGATATTATCGCCGAGAAAGGCGTGGCGCAACAAGGCATGGTAATGGATTTTTCCGAAGTCAAACGGATTGCCAAAGAAACTTTGATTGACAAATGGGACCATGCTTTCCTGGTTTATTCTGGTGATATACCGGTCATGCAGTTTCTGCAAACGCTGGATGATCACAAAACCTTTGTGCTGGACGTGCAACCCACCGCCGAGAATCTTGCCGTGATCGCATTCGGCATTCTCGACAAAGCCTATCGGGATATTTACGGCAATCACCTGCGACTGGAGCACGTGCGTTTATACGAAACACCGAACTGCTGGGCGGATGCTATGCGCGGCGCGCACTAATCTTTTAATCAACTTGTCTATTTGAAAGAAAACGTTATGTTTATCGACTCACACTGCCATCTGGATTTTCCCGATCTTGCCTGCGACCTTGCAGCGCTGCTGCATAACATGGACATCAACCAGGTCACCCATGCGTTATGCGTCAGCGTTAATCTGACCGACTTTCCGCGCGTACTGGCTTTGGCTGAGGCGCATGACAATCTGTTCGCATCGGTTGGCGTGCATCCCGATTACGAAATCGAAAATGAACCCGACGCCGGGCACATTGCCCGGTTGGCCGATCATCCTAAAGTCATTGCCATCGGAGAAACCGGTCTGGATTATTACCGTCTTAAAGGTGACCTGGAATGGCAGCGTGAACGTTTCCGCCAGCATATCCGCGCTGCACGGCAATCCGGCAAGCCGCTGATTATCCATACCCGCTCCGCGGCAGACGATACATTACGCATCATGCGTGAAGAAAACGCCGATCAAGTCGGCGGCGTGATGCATTGTTTTACCGAAAGCTGGGCAGTTGCACAGCAGGCGATCGAAATGAATTTTTATATTTCCTTCTCGGGCATCGTCACCTTTAAAAACGCAGCTGCACTCAAAGATGTCGCAAAAAAAACACCGCTGGACCGCATGCTGATCGAAACCGATTCACCGTATCTCGCACCCGTTCCATTTCGCGGCAAACTGAACCAGCCCGCATTCGTACGTCACGTTGCCGAAGAAATCGCCCATTTACGCGCGGTCGACCTGAAGGAAATCGCATCCGCCACAACCCGTAATTTTCTCAAATTATTCAAGATTCCTGAAAATATTCTGGAGACATCCTTATGACTGAACTCTACGAAAAAGTCGCCATTGTCACCGGTTCATCACGGGGCATTGGTGCCGGAATCGCCCTGTCGCTTGCCCGCGCTGGCGCAAAGGTGGTTGTCAATTATGCGCATGACCGACAAGCTGCCGATGAGGTTTGCATGGCCATTACGCAAACGGGCGGCAAATGTGCCGCAGTACAAGCGGATGTCAGTAATCCTGACGATGTACGGCGTTTGTTCGATGCTGCCATCGAGAATTTCGGGCGTATCGATATTCTCATCAATAATGCGGGTATTCTTGTTTTCAAAGAAATTGCCGAGGTCACCGATGCTGAATTTGACCGCATTCTCAATGTCAACCTCAAAAGTATTTTCTATACCCTGCGCGAAGCAGCCGGACGTCTGGCTGACCATGGCCGTATCGTCAATATTTCCAGTACGGTAACGCGGCTGATGCTGCCCAAATATGGTCCCTATGCCGCAACGAAAGGCGCAGTTGAACAGTTGACACGCATTTTTGCACGTGAAATCGGTGAACGTGGCATCACGGTGAATGCCGTTTCGCCAGGTCCTGTTTTTACCGACCTGTTCCGCGCCGGAAAAACCGAAGAGGACATCCAGCGTATGGCCGCGCTATCGTCATTTGGCCGGATTGGCGAAGTTGATGATATCGCGCAAATCGTACTGTGAATCGGCCCGGGTTTTCCGGAGACCTTTTAGTTTGAGTCAGGCTGCATCAGCTGACTCCTCCAGTTGGCGATAATATGCCATTTCAAACTCAGCCGGCGGAATATTTCCAATCGGCTCCAGTAACCGGCGATTGTTGAACCAGTCAACCCATTCCAGGGTAGCAAATTCCACTTCACTAATGCTGCGCCATGGGCCGCGATGCCAAATGACCTCTGTTTTGTATAATCCATTAATTGTCTCAGCCATCGCATTGTCGTAAGAGTCGCCAACACTGCCAACAGAAGCTTCAATATTGGTTTCCGCTAGGCGTTCCGTGTAGCGAATCGACAGATATTGGGTGGATTCAACCGGTCGTCGCAAGATTGGGTTGTTGAATAGATTTGAGATAATCGTTCAGTGCTTCTGCAAGTGTTTTCCAACCAAGTGCTTTTCGGGGCCTGGTGTTTAGCGTATGGGCTACTGCTCGGATCTCTTGAGCACTCCAACGAGATAGATCGGATAGCTGGTTTGGGCGGATCGCTACAAATTGTCGATTAACCTTGTCTGTTGGCCGGTCAAGCAAGTCATCTGCAATCGTCGTCCAGCACTTTTTACCGCGTCTGACGCCTTGTATT
>CAYXFV010000046.1:0-23549 GCA_964464365.1 uncultured Nitrosomonas sp.
CGCAAAAAGGCAGACGTCCACCTCTTCTTTTCTTATCCCGAACTCAGGTTAAATTGGATGCCGCCGGTGAAACTGAAACCGTTTCCCAGGTTAATGTTGGCTTTCCTTTGATGAATTCTTCTGTCGGCGCAATCAGCCACTTATAGGTTTCGCGGACTAACTGTAACAACAATTGTTCCGCGCTGTCACGATTGCGCCTGGCCTGATTCAAGTGTGCGATATCCTGATTCAATATACCATTCTCAATATCCGCCGAGATGGATTGCCATGCCAGGAAAATACGCCCTTGCTCTCTTAAGCGATTCACAACATCATAATCCGCCGCCAGAAAAATCAGGCGGTTCTGTTTCTGCCGCGGTTGCTCGCCGCGCTTGCGCAGAATTTCTTCGGCGGTGGCAAATGCCCTATCGGCTTCACTGCGGCTATATGCTGCATTCGTTGGCAGTACCACCAACCGTGGCCCCGCACCATAATCATCAGGAATGTCCACCGAGGATGTGAACACATGAATACCGCTAAAGTGATGATTGCGGCCAAAAACACGGCTCACCCTTTCTTTTAACAGCGGTAACAATGCATCCCGCTCGCTGATATTCTGCTTACGGCTTTCCATCTCGCGGCGAAGGTTCGGCTTGGTGTCCAGCCAGAATCTGTCCTGTTCCGAAAAGAGATAGTGCAATTGATCGCGCAGCCGTTTCAGCACATCTTCAAAAACACCCAACGGTTGTCCCGGTTGCACCGCACCTAACAGGATACACTCAGTTTGAATACCGCGAATAGTCTGTTCCTTTACCGATGGCGCGCTGCCCAGAAAGATAGTGCGCGCTGTCCGGCGGGCAGCCTGTACGCTGCCAAACAACGTATGATGACCATCAATACCATAAGGTGTCGAACTTGAACCATCGACTTCCCGTTCAATGACCGGCTCCCAACCCTGTGGCAGATAATGAATGCTTTTGTTACGCACATTACTGTCTTCCAGTGGCAATGATCCGGGCATAATCAATGCGTCACGGTTATCCGAATTCCACAAACGATGAATGACGATAGCCATGTATTGCAGCACGCCACGGGTGCGCTGGAATTTATCCAGCGTAGACCAGTCTTCATAAAGCCTGTCGAAAATCTCCGGATGGATCGGATACGAGCGGCACAGTCGTTCGAAATACTCATTGGACTGCGTTTCAACCGGAAACTTTGCCGCGTGTTGCCGATAAAAATCGGAAAACTGGCGGCTGATGCCTTCAACCTGCGCGCGCTCTCCGTGCGTCTCGAATAAACGGCGACGCACGATCTCAAATGCTTCTTCAGTACCCACCGGCTTCCAGACCGATTCCACCCGGCCAAAATATTTTTCCAGTGAATTGAGTGCGCGCTGGCCGGTGGTGCCGCCGATTTCCAGATCGGATTCCGGCAAGGAAGCCAGTAAAATCGCATTCGGCACAGCTTTCAAAGCTTCTGTCAGCGCTTGTATGAAACTGATATTGGAGTCGAAAGTCCCCGCCTTATATTGTTTGCCCAATTCCAGTTGCCGGATGAATGCAACCAACTCGTCGATCAAAATAACACACGGTGCAGCACGTTCGATCAGTTGAGTCAGAATTTCCTTGCCCGGTGACGTGCCATCCATGTCGCTGTCGCGTATCATCCGATAGCCTTCTTCGCGCAGCAATTGCCAAGCCAATTCACCCCAGAGCGTATTGACGGTAATCGCGCCATATTGCCGCGGCTGACTGGGCGAAAGCCTGATGCCGTCAATAACGGCAACACGAGCCTGCGGCAAACCTTGAATGCCCGCTTCATCCAGTACCGGCGGAATACCCGCCAGTTTTTCCGTTCCCACCTGACGAGAAGCAAGATGATAGACGGCCAGAAGCGTATGCGTCTTACCGCCGCCAAAGGCGGTTTGCAATTGAATGACCGGATCACCACCCTGGCCAGCCAGGCGTTGCGCGACAGAGATCAGCAACAAGCGCATACCTTCGGTAATATACGTTCTGGAAAAAAACTTTTCCGCATCCTGATATTCGTCCGTAGCAGTGCCGCTGGCAACTTGCGTGATATCAGCAGCAAACTCGGATTGCTTGAAAGTGCCTTCCAGTACGTCCCTGTGGGGTATGGCAATCTCTCGCCAGGGTTTCAAACTCATCGTTGACTCCTAAAAGTCCAAATCAAGTGTGTTTTGTGTGCCGCGATGCCCGATGTCATGCGACGCCGCGACAATGGCATGCCAGGAGCCGATCAATTCATTATACGCGCGCGCTTCTTCAGCCCACTTTTTGCGTTCGCACAAAGTATAGAGATGATAGGCAAGCTGGCGGATGGATTCACCTTTTTCCGGCATTTTGGCGAGCAGTTCACCGGCGGCCGATTCACCCTGATTGTTGAGACGCCGGATCATCTGGTGGCAGGCTTCCCATACGGGTGTGCGCTCATCTCTGGCCGGGTCCCAGTCTGATGCGTACTCACCCCATTTCAACAGGCGCACTTTGCCACCACCGGATTCAATCACTCCCGCATTGCGAACGCCGTCGACACTGGTGCCTTTGGCGCGGGTCAATGTATCCGCCTCCCCAAACGGCCCCGCGCTCCAGCCATATTGATCAAACCAGCTCGCGCAGAATTGGGTGTCGGCATCGAAGCTGCCGGATTCCGGACTGAGATATTCGGTGATGGCGCGATTGATGAGCACCAGCGCATCATGCACGCGCATACGTGAACCGTCCTGATTGAGTACTGCTTCATATTTGGAGAAAATCGCCATGCCGGGGCCGATGGCCGCCTGCGCCAGATCCACCGGCGCTATCGGCGTCTGACCACTTTCTCCGCCGATCATGGTTTCCAGCGCTTCGGGCATTTGCTCGCGTAATTCTCGCTGAAAGTCGCGGCGGGAGATAGTTGAAGCGCTAATGGGTGCGTTGCCGGGAGCGCCGGCATCCTGCCGGCGCTCCTAATATGGCTTCCGATGCGCTTACGGCAAACAAGAACAATCGATGAGGCCAGGGCGTTAGTACCGGAGCCAATCATTCTATTGGCCATCTCGGTACGCATGGGCCAGGTACCATCAATCGAAAATCCAGCCCGGATTACTGCCTCCAAAAAGGTTTCCCAGCCGGTACTGGTGGTGCTGCCTTTCCTGGTTTCCGCCTGCTTGAAAGCGTAATAAATGGTGACCGGAAACGCCGGATGCGCCTGCCCAGACAGATTCCGGATAGCGCGTGTCTGCCGTCCATAAAGAAAGCTTCGGCCTTCTTCTTGCTGCCATGACGATACGGCGTGGCCACGAGTTCTTCGGCCTTGGGCACTGCCAGCGTAGCAAACAAATTCGGATAGATACCGCGTAACGAACGCCGCATCCACACATAGAAAAAATCGGACAGATCGGCGTAACCAATATTGTCGTAGTAAGGTGGATCGGTTGAAATTATTTTATTTTGACTAGTTGTTTGTATAGCAGCATTTTGTTGGATCGCTACTCCATTCCTACTTCCTGAGACGCGAGCCAAGGCTTTCCAAGTCCAATCAACCATTGCTATCCAATTGCCAGAAGAGGAGCAAAAAGGATTCGCTTCTGCATAATCCCAAACCATCGGGATAGCTTGTCGCCCAAAGGTGTTTCTCATTTTTTCACCAGATGAGTGCCAACTGCATATTGATGACCAATAATCTGAAACTTTGTCAGAAACAAACCCCAAATAAACCGCCACCGCATCCCCATAAGACGACGCACCGATGCAGCCAGCATCCAATCCCTTGCCATCATCAGCCATACCGGCGGCTTTGGCATCGGCAATCACTTTCTCACGGGCTTCCTGCACCAGATCGGAGAAAGTGGTCAGCGCGACCAATTGGCGGGGGGTGAAGAGGTCATTCCATTCTTTCAAACCGTAAGGTACACACGTTCCACCTGTCAGGCGCGCAGGAACATCTCCAGACGGTCTCCAATTGGGTTCTGCTTGTTTAGAAATATTTTCTATTTCATCAATAGGTGTCAGATAGACACGACCTTTATTACCTTCTGCCACAACGGCCATTAAACGCTGGCCCATAAGTCCAGCCTGCCCCTCTGTCTTAATATACTTACTGCCAATTAGCGATCCTGAAACAAGGCAGTTAAAATTTGCACCTCTATCACTGGCTTTGGTGCCATCCTTCGCCACTATGGGCGGCACCCCTAATTTCACTTCAAAGTGATAACGATCACCCTCAACTACCGGCTGCACATAAGCTTCCTTTCCCTTTTTGCTCGATAGCACAAAACTGGAGACCAACGGCACATCGACATGACTAAACGCCGGATTCGGGCTTTTGACTGTTCTGGCCCACAACCAGGCAATTACCGTCAATTCCTGCCCCATATACGGACGCAGGTATTCCCTGGACGCATCACCGGGAGCGCCGGCATCCTGCCGGCCCGCTTCTGCCGGCGGGATGCCGGCGCTCCTGGAAATACCCTCAACCATTTCCGCAGTAATTTTTACTTTAGGATACAGGTGGCCGATACGCTTAAAAGCTTGTTCCCGCATCCAGTGGCCATAGCGGCGCACATCTTCCGCCAGACCCATAGCACCGGTCCAATCTTCCATCAAATTGCCCGAATTTTCGCCTTGCGACAGCGGGCCGACAGGTTTGCAGCCAGCGAATCTGGGCGGGATTTCGATCATCGCCTTGTTGATCATCACCGCAACCGGATTCAGGTCACTCGCATACGCCTCCAGCCCAAGACGTTGTGCTTCCAGTGGGATTGAACCGCCACCCGCGAACGGATCATGAAATGCAGGCAGCTTTTCCAGATTAAACAATTCCCTGGCTTGTGGATGGTTGCGGTTCAAATGACAGGTTTCGCGCCAGCTTTCCCAAATCACCGCACGTGCGCGGTTCAATACTTCCTCGTTATTGGTATTTTCCCATTTCACCAGATCGCGGATGATCTGGAACAATGCTTCACGTTTGATCTCGGCTTCTTTTTTATTGACACCGAATCCAATTTCCCGCTGATAACCGGGGTCGTTGACCAGTTGCGCAAACAACACCGCCCGCGCCGCAGCCAGTGGACGCCTCGCCCACCAGAGATGCAATGTGGAAGGATGACCGTGACGAATGGATTTCTCCCGTGCTGCGGCGGCATTGATATCATCCAGCGGCAAGGCCACTTCGATGAGTTTTTTTGGGGTTTTGATAGTTGTCATACAAGTGCAGGCGCCTGCTGTTGCAAAGTCTTTTCGGCAATCGGGCCAAAGAATTGTCGAGTCAAGGAAAAAAAGCGACTGAGCTTGTCATTGGTGGGGACAAGATCCACCGCAGCCAAGTCAGGAAGGCTCCAGCCTTTTATGATGTGATCCTGATACAACGCGTCCAACTCGTCCCACCACTGCTTACGACGGGTCACCAGAAAGGGGCTATTGAGATTGAGCGTGCCAATGGTGTACTTCGCTTGGTCGTGCTCCACACTGCTCAGATCATCCGCTGGAACCACGCGCCCGTCTGACAGGTATGAAAAAAATCGTCGACAATCGGAGCAGTATGGATGAATAAATTTTTGCATGTTGACCAACGCTTGCGAACCGGTCTTGCCAGCTGCATGACCGCCGAAAATCTCGGAACTCCTCCCCTTGAAGGCAGATCCAAGGTACTCACTCTGGAGGGCGCTCGCGGCTAAATTGCTGTAGTCGAAGGTGCGTGACGGATTCTGGCTTTTGTTCTCGACGTGTTCGATATGATAACCCAGCCCTTCTTGGTCAGCGCGCAGTTCGCTGTAGCAACACAGATGGTATTGCTCGGTAAGCAAACACTGCAACAAATTGGCCTTGTAATTAAAGCTGCGCCAGCGGCTGATTGCCTGTTCGGATGTCTGAGGCGGGCTGTCATGCGACTGGTTGAGATGAAAGCCTTCGTTTCCCTGCTTCTGAATCGCCCTCATCGTTTCAGAGCCTCCTGCCGCCGGATACTGCGGCGTAATCGCTGAAGTTGTGGATGCTGCTCGCCCAAAGCTTCGGTTAGCTGGTTCATCAGCCTGATCGCGCTGTCATCCTGATACCTGCCTTGATCCACCCACTCGGTGAGTTGCTGCAAATCCTGTTTCTCCGCCACAGGCGGCTGAGGATCGACCAGCATGACACTATGCATCACGTCACCGCTGGGTTCGCCATATGTAGCTGCCAGTGGTTGCCCTACAACAACGTGACCAGCTGAATCGGTGCCGATGACACGTACATTTTCGCGTTTGACTGTGCTTAGCACCTGCGGGCTATGTGTAGTGACGATGAATTGCGTATTGGTGAAGGTTTGCATCAGGTCAGTCACGATGCGCTGCTGCCAGCGGGGATGCAGATGCAAATCCAGCTCATCAATAAGCGCAATAGCGGGCATGTCCAGTGGATTTATCCCCTGCATGCTCACAGGCACTGCGTGGCTGTTGGCTTCCATCATGCGCCGCGCTAAATCCATAACCACACCCAGCATAACACGGTAGCCATCACTGAGCTGACTGATGCGCAAGGTGCGTATCTGGCCAGAGGGTGAAACATGATCGATAACAAAGCGCAAAGGGCGAATTTCTGTACGAGGATTCTTGTAATCTTGCAGCAAACGCTCGATCGCTTGCCGGACGATCTGTAAATCCGGGAGCTGATAATCAAAATCGCGCTGCACCTCGCGTTCACGGCGCTCAACATCTTCCATCGCATTGAACCACTCAAAAGCCGTTCGGAATCGAGAATCCGGCTCCAAGGCTCCAGCCAAAGCATCGAAGCGGGTGAAATTCTTCTTGAAGCCACGGCGACGCTGTACTTCCTCACGAATATTGCGATTGGTCCCATAATAAACCACCACGGGGAGAAAGTATGGCCTCTGATCGGCTTCTGCTTCTACAAGGCCCAACGAAAATCCATCAATTTCTTTTCGGCCATGCTCTCGCAAGCTCAATTGCACATCTGAAAGTTGTTTCTTGATGGATATCATCGTTACAGAAGCATCTCGTTTTCGTTCGCTTGACCAAGTCAGTGATTGTCCATCGTGTGCGCATGCTTCCCATGCCATCCATAAGAATGGCTCACAACGCTCCTTCATACCGACACGCAGATCAGTTTTTCTGGTCGTTCGGCCAGAAATACCCGGCAGTTTGGTGAGATAGCGGCCAAATCCGATGGCAATCGCATCCAAAAGTGCGGTCTTTCCAGCCCCGTTATCGGCAATGATGACTGTGAGTCGCTTCCCAAAATCCAGAGTGATATCTTCAAAACACCGAAAATTTCTTAGGTGTAATCGTTCAAGTTTCATGGAAAATCTCCTGGCAAGTTCGAACGTGCAAGTAACTGATCGAGGTTGAGATTGATGCTAGTCATGGCCCAATCCGGCTCCTGTGTAAAGGGCTGGCGCACGTAGAACGGACCTTCGTGTCTGTCCCCGTCCACTAGTACGATGGCGAGGATGAATTTGTCCGTTTGATTCAAGGCATAGATGATTTCGTTGCGGCTGACGGTGATGGTACTCTGCCCTTTAGCGCGGCCTTTGACCTCGATATGCCGATCAGGCTTGATGGAGCCGTCCGGGTTGGCCGGAGGTCGTGCCGTGATATCCCATCCGCATTTTTCACCGGAAACATCTTTTAGCGCGTGCCCTAGACTCCTTTCGACTGCCATGACGGCGTTCATGGCAACCTGTTCGATATGAGAACGCCTTTCGGCATCGGCGCAAAAGTTGTTTTCCCCTTTGTATTGCGATAACAGTCCCTGCGGTATGATCAACGCGCCGCCCATCACCACCGGCGTACTGGAAACCACGTTCTTCATCGCTTCCAGTTCGCGTTTACGTTGCGCCAGTCTTTCGGTGAGTTCGTCGACACGGCGGCGCGCATTCTCCGGCTGGATGCGAGGCTGTTTTCCGGCAGCCACTTCTTCGCTGAGTTTAATATAGCGGTCTGACCAGTGGTTGATTTCCTTGACCAGCCGCTCATGAACCGCAGCCAGTATTTTGTCTGCCTGACGTTCCCGCCGGGTTTTTACTTCCTGATAGTGTTCGGGCACTAAATACTGGGAAGCGTGGGTGAGCGCCAGTTTTTCCAGGTCATTATTGATCCAGGCGGCATTAAGAACAGGCTGCACAAACTCGAGGTCGTATGCATCGATCGGTTGCAGATCGAGGTGCGGCGCCCAGCCCGCGTGACTGGCATTACCCTGCTGGTCGATTTCGACAAACTGCAACCGACGTGAAGCGACTCGATGCTGCGCACGGTGATTGGTATCTGCACTTTCGCGAACACTGTGATCCACCATGAACAGTATTCTGGGCTCCAGGCCATCATCATTCGGATCGACCAATACAGCGCCCTGTTTGAGTTTGCTGCGATGGGCGGAGAGGATGAGGTCGATTGTGGCATGCATCAACGGATGACCGGGATGAATCAGGTCGGCCATCGGCTTCCCATGCATTCTGACCAAATTTTTTTCAAAGCAGATGCGTTCGTATTTCTTGAGCACCGGCGTGCGTGTTTCACCGATAATCCGGTCACGCTCGCGAATGGCGGCTGGCACATGGCGCACTTCAAAGCGCCCGGATTCACGGGCGCGCATTTCACCGCTGAGATTTTGAAAGGCTTCGGTAAAGAAGGCGCGAATGAAATAGGGTTGCAGCTTGCGGGCTTCCGCTTTTTCCATCTCTTCCTTGACGGCATAGAGATCCTCAAGATTCACGTGCTGCTCGACCAGCGCATTGCGCCGCAGAATCGCTTTGAGGTGTTCAGTATCCAGCGCGCTGTCGATGATTTGACTGAGTCTGGCTTGTACCTCAGGAGATTCACCATAGCGAATGGCTTCGACCAGTAATTCCTTGAGCGATATATTTTCAAAAGCTTCGCCGAGAATATCGAATACTTTTCCGCCAAGCGCTTGTTTTTCCACTTCGAGCTTGTCGAACAACCGCTGGAAAACATCACCCTCACGCGTTTCCCTGGCAATCAGATTCCACAGATGACAAACTTCAGTCTGGCCGATACGGTGGATGCGGCCAAAACGTTGTTCCAGACGATTGGGATTCCACGGCAGATCGTAGTTGACCATGAGATTGGCATTTTGTAGGTTTACGCCTTCGCCAGCGGCGTCGGTGGCTACCAACACCTGTACATCGGGATTGTTACGGAATTCTTCCTGCGCCTTGCGCCGGTCATCACGGTTGACGCCGCCATGAATGGTGATGACCGCTTCCGGTCTGCCCAGCATGCCACCGATACGGCCAACCAGATAATTAAGGGTATCCTTGTGTTCGGTGAAGATAATCAGTTTGCGGCGATTACCGCCTGCTGTGAACATTTCCGGGCGATCCTGCAACAGGTGAGAAAGCTCTTCCCATTTTCTGTCATTACCGGATTGCACAACACCGAGGGCCTGATTTTCCAGGTCTTTCAGAATGCAGATTTCAGCTTCCAATTCATGGACAGTCTCAGCCGCCGTGGCTTGATCGACCACCTGGTCGGCATAGTTTTCATATTCTTCCGCACTGAGTTCTTCATCGAGTTCATCGAAGTTGTCCGGCAGATCAATCTGTTTTTTGACGGTGTACGTACCCAAGGTTTCGGCGACGTTATTGTTTACGTTGTGACCCCGCGCAATAAGCTGCGTTTCCTTCAGCCGGGACTCAAGCCGTTTACGCCGGCGTTTAAGGGATTGATAAATGGCCTCGGGGCTGGATGCCAGTCTGCGCTGGAGCAGCGTCAATGCAAAACCGACTGTTCCTTTACGTTTGCTGCCCAGCTGATCCGCGCGGTTCATTTCGTTACGCACATAATCGGTAACAGCGGCATAAAGCGCCGACTCGGCATCCGACAGCTCGTAGTTGGCGCTATAGGCCCTACGTTCGGGAAACAGCGGCGTGCCATCGAATTTGAGCAATTCTTCCTTGATCATGCGCCGCATCATGTCGGAAACGTCGACTTTATGCGCGCCTTCGCGAAACTTCCCGTAGAACCGGTCGCTATCCAGCAGGGATAACCAGATTTGAAAATCCGCTTCTTTCCCATTATGCGGCGTGGCGGTCATCAATAAAAAGTGTCGCGTAATGGAGCCCAGCAATTCACCCAATTGGAATCGCCTCGTTTTTTTGATGTCGCCAGACCAGTAGGAAGCCGACATTTTGTGCGCTTCGTCAACAATGACCAGATCCCATTCGGTCAGCTTGAGTTTTTCCTGATATTCATCGTTGCGGGAAAGTTGATCCAGTCGGCAAATGAGCTGGTTTTGCTCGTCAAAGTAATTGCCGGAAATACATTGTTCCTGTTTCTCGCGACTGAAAATTTCAAACTGAACGTCAAATTTTTCCAGCAACTCATCCTGCCACTGTTCGGTGAGAGAACCGGGAGAGACAATCAGAATACGTTTGGCATCGGCACGCATCAGCAGCTCACGGATCAATAACCCGGCCATTATCGTTTTGCCAGCGCCGGGGTCATCCGCCAGTACGAAGCGAAGCGGCTGGCGAGGCAGCATCGCTTCATAAACCGCTGAGATTTGGTGCGGCAAAGGTTCTACATTCGATGTATGCACAGCCATCATCGGATCGAACAATGCTGCCTGAGAAATACGATAGGCTTCCAAACCCAGCTTGAAATCCGCACCGGGTGCATCAAAAGCCCACGGGCGGCCTGCCTGCGCTGATTCAAGACGCGCTTCGTCGGAACGAAACAGCATTTGTTCGTTGAGACGACCCTGACTGTCTTTGTAATAGACCGTCAGGGCATTGTCGCCAACAGGTTCCACCTGCACCACACGCACGATCTCACCAGCGTGGAGGCCAAGAATCTGGGCATCTTTTTTGATATCTTCGAGTTTGAGCATCGCGCTACTTTAATTTCACGCTTCAGGAATGTCAAAGCAGACTCGGTACTGCATAAAACGATCGCGTAGCCACAGCTCGAGCTGGCGTGTCGCCGTCACGTCGTCACGGTTATAGCTCAGTAGTTCCGATTTCAACCGTTGTTTTTCGGCCGGATCGGTTTCAGCAAGGAAGCGGTTGAACTGCACAATGGACCATTGAGAGCCGGATGCCGTATTCTCCCACTGGAAATTGACCAATTCAGGGTGCTTACAGATATCCTTCAGGCCGTAACCCTGCAGCGGCAGTACCAGATTGTCCTGTACCGCCTTTTGCAGATCAAACATCGGGCCATGGCTGTTGCCCTGCGTTTTGCCGAGCAGCCACTGCACGGTAGCATGTTCAGTCATGCTGTAACGCTGCGCATAGTGTTTTATCACCGCTTTTTCATGATTGGAATAATGCGCCAGGATTACCGGTGAAAAAGCGATGCGATACTGCTCAATCTTCTCCAGAAAAGCCAGCCAGCCATCGTAGTCTGCGCCTTCATGATCGGTCCAGACATAATCGAAATCATGATGCGTATAGGGCGGCACCAGCATCCCCCAGAGATAGACATGCCGTTCGCGCGTCAAGGTCAGCGGGTTATCCTCGATATCAAAGTGTATCCAGTTACCTGTCGGTAATTCAATATTATTCAGTTGAAACACTTGATTCTGCAGATACGCCTGTGCCTGCACCACTGCGCGCTGTTTGCGTTTTACGCCGGATAAATGGGGTACATCCGGCAAGGTTTTGGGATCCTGCGCCGCGAGTTGCGATATGGTCCGGATGCCCGCTGCGGTCAGATGTTTCGCTGAACGGCCATGCACACCGTGCAACAGGGAAATATCCTCTTGATTGACGAAATGTGGCCGGCAGTGCTCAAAATAAGGACAAATGCGGCATTTGCTGTGACTATAACGCACATCCGGCTGTTCCGGTTGCTCACGCAGTTGCCGCATATCCGCCAGAAACGCATCGACCAGTGCATCGGTTTCATTGCCGATAACAGCTGTACGATTGCCCCCCAGAAACACCATCACCGGCAGATCATTCTCTAGCAATCTGCGATAAAACCCCAGTTGTATCTTCAGTGCCCGTTTATTTTCATTTTGCGTTAACTTGGCATCCGCAGATTGATACTGACCGCTTTCATGGCGAATCAGAAAATCCGGAAAACCCACCAGCCCGGCATCCGGATTCATCAAACGCGCCTGATAAATGACTGATACACCCTGTTGCATGAGCGCCGCTGTGTGTTCGAATGAATCGGCATGGTGCACGTCATATTCATCCTGTAGCTGCTTTAATACGCGACGTTCATGTTCCAGCCCGGCATCCAGCAGCAGGCGGGTAAACGCATCCGCTTCAAAATCGAATGCCTGTGTCTGGTGCATATCCAGCCACGCCCGGCGTCTGCAGGATGCCCAGGATGCGGCGTCACTCGGTTTGATCAAGCGGACGTCATGCTTATTGTGTGTCATATCCACGGGTCAACTGGAATTGTGCAGGATGAATGCATGGTTGTTGAATATAGGCGTCATCCTGACTAAAAAACCGTTGCAGTGACGCAGAAAAAATGGTGATTTTAACAGCATACGGCAACCACGGAGATGGAACCTGGAAGCTGGCTACTCTGAACAGACACACTTCAATTGATCGCGTATCCGTATCAGCATTCAGTTTTTATTTACTTTCACCCAGTTGCAAACAAATTCTGCAAAGCGCTTTGTTTGCTGTCCGCGTACTGGTATACTTCGCGATCTTGATGCATGCGAGCATCTGATAATTTAATGGCGGGCCTCCCCGCATTGCATGGTAGTGAACCTGGTCAGGTCCGGAAGGAAGCAGCCACAGCTATTTTCTGCAAGTGCCGGGGGTTCGGCTCGCCCCCTCCGATGTTGCAAATTCGCCGATTTGCTATAATGCCTTTTTAGTACCTCACATTTTTTAAGAACGTGTCCCAATCACAAGTTCTCGCACGCAAGTGGCGGCCCAGAACATTTTCAGAATTGACCGGGCAGGAACATGTCGTAAAAGCCTTATCCAATGCGCTGAACCAGAACCGGCTGCATCATGCCTATCTTTTTACCGGCACGCGCGGCGTAGGAAAAACCACGGTTGCCCGTATTTTTGCCAAGGCACTGAATTGCGAAAAAGGCATCACTTCGACACCATGCGGTGCTTGTGCGGCGTGTCTGGAAATTGACCGCGGTCATTTTGCCGATTTGATTGAGCTAGATGCGGCATCCAACACGCAAGTGGACCATATGCGCGATTTACTGGAAAACGCGCTTTATGCACCCACCAGCGCGCGCTTCAAGATTTATATCATTGATGAAGTGCACATGCTTTCCAAATCAGCATTCAATGCCATGCTGAAAACGCTGGAAGAGCCGCCCGGACATGTCAAATTCATACTGGCAACCACCGACCCGCAAAAAATACCTGTCACCGTATTGTCCCGCTGTTTGCAGTTCAATCTCAAGCTGATTCCCGCAGCGTTGATCGCCGAATACCTGCAGACCATACTGACACAGGAAAATATTGCATCTGATACCACTGCTTTGGAACTTATCGCGCGCGCGGCCCAGGGCAGTATGCGTGACGCACTCAGCATTCTGGATCAGGCCATCGCGTTTGGCGAAGGTCAGGTTATCGAAGCAACCGTACGCGAAATGCTCGGTGTTATCGATCAAAGGCATCTGTATGGATTACTGGACGCACTGGTCGCCGGAGACGGCAAGCAACTGTTAGCCATTGCCGCAGATATGGAATCGCAATGCCTTTCATTTGATACGGCTCTACAGGATCTCGCATCGATTCTTCACCGGATTTCACTGGCGCAAACCGTACCGGACGCGGTAAACGAAGATATCCCGGAATATCTCAGCATCCGATCGCTGGCACAGACATTTCTGCCCGATGACATCCAGTTGTTGTATCAGATTGCCCTTCATGGCCGTAGCGATCTGCATCTGGCGCCGGACGAATATACCGGCTTTACCATGACGTTAATCCGCATGCTGACGTTCATGCCGGACGATTCTCTCCTGACCGCCTCGCCACCGGCTCAGCAACATACCGTTTTAACCACCCGACCGGATAAATCCGGTAACCAGAAAACCGGCAAACCGGAATCAGCACCGCAAACAGTCCGCGCAAATGCACCGACGACTGTCGGCGCAGCCACGCCATTACCCCAGGATTGGCCGGAACTGGCGAAACAGCTGAAGCTGATCGGCATGGCCAAAATGCTTGCGCACCACAGTGAGGCGAAGCTATTCACGCACGATGCGATTGAATTGCTGATTCCCGAAGCACACAAGCATCTGCTCGACAAAAAATATCAACAGGCGATTCAGGCGGCACTCAATACTTATTTCGGCAGGCCGGTTAAACTCAGTTTTTCGATCGGCAGTATTACCGGCATGACGCCGGTGAATCTTCAGCAGCTTGAAAACGCGCAAAAACAGGCCAACGCAATCGCCGCGATAGAAAAAGACCCGATCGTACAGGATTTGGTAGACAGTTTTGACGCAAAAATCATAGAATCCTCAATTAAACCCATACCCATTCAAGGAGAAAAAACATGAAGGCCAATATTGCAAATATGATGAAGCAGGCGCAGCAGGTACAGGAAAACATGCGGCAGATGCAGGAAAAACTCGCCACAATCGAAGTGGAAGGTCAATCGGGTGCCGGTATGGTCAAGGTGATCATGACTTGTCGCCATGATGTCAAAAGCGTGCAGATCGACAATAGCCTGGTCGGCGACGGCGATGACAAGGAAATGCTGGAAGATTTAATCGCGGCTGCATTCAATGACGCAGTTCGCCGCGTTGAATCCACCACGCAGGAAAAAATGGCTGAACTGACCGGTGGCCTGGGATTGCCGCCTGGAATGAAACTGCCATTCTAATCATAAACGACGCCACTCATTATGCCTGCCAACAGACGACCGATCAGAAGAAAAATGCCGTTACGCGCGCTGGCCGTCGTAGCGCCGGATACTGCAACAGCAGAGGTTACACACAAGCTGCAAAAACTGCTGGCTCAGAAAGGCTTAGGTTCAAGACGTGAAATGGAGGCATTAATCGCCTCAGGCAGTGTCAGTATCAATGGCAGGACGGCTGTCCTGGGTGACCGTATCGGCGCACAGGACAGAGTTCAAATCGGCAAGCGCGTTATCCGCTTTGATTTTGCCGACCGTTTGCCGCGCATATTGCTGTATCACAAACCGGAAGGCGAAATCGTCAGCCGCAGCGATCCGGAAGGCCGCCCAACTGTTTTTGACAGACTGCCCCACCTGAAGTCTTCCAAATGGACAGCCATCGGACGCCTGGATTTCAACACCAGCGGCCTGCTGATTTTTACCACCGACGGCGCACTGGCCAACCGTTTGATGCATCCCCGTTTCGAAGTTGAACGCGAATACGCTGTACGGACAATCGGAAAACTCACCGCAGAGCAAATCACGCAATTGACCACCGGTATTCAGCTTGAAGATGGCATGGCATCATTCAATCTTCTTATCGAAGCAGGCGGCGAAGGCATTAATCAATGGTATCGTGTTATTCTGAAAGAAGGCAAAAACCGCGAAGTCCGGCGCATGTTTGAAGCGATTGGCATGACCGTAAGCCGTTTGATGCGGGTGCGTTTTGGTCCGATCAACCTGCCCCCCCGGATCAAGCGCGGCCAATGGCTTGAACTCAATGAAAAGGAAGCCCGGCGTCTGCTGGCACTGCTCGCAAAACACGACCCTCAACCGGATAACTGATCACGCCACAACAAAAACACAAACTCGTCGCCTGCACTCGTTTCCAGCCAGGTAAATGGCATCTGCGGGTATTCCGATAACACCGCATCGCGGTTATGGCCGATTTCCACGATAAGCAAGCCTTGATCCGTCAGACGAGATGCGGCACCCGCCAGGATTTTGCGTGTCGCATCCAGCCCGTCCTTGCCGCTGGCTAACGCGTTAACAGGTTCATGATGGTATTCTTCCGGCAATGCCGCCATCGATTCCGCGTTGACATACGGCGGATTGCTGATAATCAGGTCATAGCGCCTGCCGGATACACCGGCAAATAAATCCGACAGAATCGGATGAATCCGTTTCTGTAACTGATAATCCGCAATATTCCGTTTGGCAACCGCCAGGGCATCGCCCGATAGATCAACCGCATCAATGTTCGCATGTTCAAATGCATGCGCCATCAATATCGCAAGGCAGCCCGAACCGGTACACAAATCGAGCGCGGTATGAATTTCACCGGCATCCGCAATCCACGGCTCCAACCGGTTTTGTAATTGTTCCGCGATAAAAGACCGTGGAATGATCACCCGCTGATCGACATAAAATGAATAATTCCCCAGCCAGGCTTCATGCGTCAGATACGCCGCCGGTATTCTTTCGGTAATCCGGCGCTGTAGAATATCCAGCACCTGAATCACTTCCGCGTCGGTCAAGCGGGCATCCAGAAACGGTTCCAAATGGTCGGGCGGTAAATGTAATGTATGCAGGATAAGATACGCGGCTTCGTCATAGGCGGTATTCGATCCATGACCAAAGAAAAGCCCCGCCTGATTAAATTTGCTGACCGCGAAGCGCAACAGGTCACGTAATGTGTGTAAATGATTTTTCGCCTGACTGAACATACGTTATGATGGAACATCCATAAAACAAAAAGTAAAATCAGCATACCCGAAAGCAGTCGATTCTATCAAGGGCGCCTCCAGAAATTCAGCGTTCTGAACAAAACGAGGCGAGAACAAAAATATTGACGCAGCATATGAATTGATATGTGAGGAAATATGGATTTTTAGAGTGACCCTTAATGATAGACATCGATAAAGACATTGGATTTATGCGCGCAGCGCTTGAACAGGCCGCAATCGCCCAAGCTATCGGCGAAGTTCCTGTGGGGGCTGTCATTGTTCACAATGACACGATTATCGGACGCGGCCATAACTGCCCCATTTCATCAAAAGACCCTGCCGCGCATGCCGAGATCATGGCGCTGCGCGATGCGGGGCATTACCTCAACAATTACCGCCTGCTCAACTGCACGATCTATGTCACGCTGGAGCCTTGCCTGATGTGCATCGGAGCACTGTTCCACGCCCGTATCGAACGTCTGGTTTATGCAACAGCCGATCCCAAAACAGGTGTTTGCGGCAGTGTCATCGACCTGCCCGGATGCACGCAATTGAATCATCATTTGCACGTACACAGCGGCGTTCTTGCCGAGGACGCACGCCGGCAAATCAAACAGTTTTTTGCGCAGCGGCGAAAGCACACAGAACCGGCCATGTTCGATTCAACCGCCAATGAAAATAGATCATGAAGATACATATTGACATTACAAACCAGCAGCTTAAGTTATTCGACGAGCAAGACATCATCCTTAAGCAGTGCCTGATTTCCTCTGCAAAAAATGGAACAGGTCAGCAAAATGGGAGCTTCTGCACACCGCTCGGGAAACACATTATCCGCGCAAAAATCGGCGACGGGCAACCAGTCAACACGGTTTTTATCCGCCGCCGCCCCACCGGTGAAATTTATACACCGGAATTGGGCAGGCAATTTCCCAAACGGGACTGGATACTGACGCGCATTCTGTGGCTATCGGGATGCGAGCCGGGCCATAACCGATTGGGTTCCGTTGACACCATGCGGCGGTATATTTATATTCATGGCACTCCCGACAGTGTGGAAATGGGAAAACCGGGTTCTATCGGTTGCATTCGCATCGCCAATCATGATTTACTAGAGCTTTTCGAGAAAGTCCATGTTGGCATAAAGGTCAATATCTCGAATTAACAGATTAACAGACATGCCTTAAAACAAGCACTATGAATGATTCAAGTTAATCGGCTCAGTCATACATTCGTCAGATCATCGACGCCACAGTATCTCACGACGAATCATTGGATTAAACCCGGAAAGGATAAACCATGAATTCAATACGCTTCGTAAGCCGTTTGCGGAAATGCCATTACATTTATCTGGCGATTCTTTTGTTACTGTACAGTTCATCTGTCTTCGCCACAGAAGAATGGCCTTACATCGTTAAACCGGGCGACAATTTATGGAACGTCACCAAACGACACCTCACCGGCATGCACTATGTTAGCCGTCTGCAACAACTCAATAATATCCGCAATCCGTATGTTATCCCGCCGGGAACCCAGCTGAGAATTCCTGTCGCTTGGACCAACATATCCGAAAACGTCCATGCCCGGGTGATTAATGTACATGGCACGGTCAACGTCATGCGTCCCGATCAGAGCATGCTGCCTGCGACATTCGGTATGCAACTCACGGCCGGTGACCGGATTCAATGCGGCAATGATTCTTTTGTAACGGTAGAATTCGCCGACCAGTCCCGCATGCGCGTACAGGATAACAGTACAGTACGACTGGGTGAGATGAAGATTTTTGGCGACTACGGCCTTGTGGATACGCTGATTCATCTGGAAGAAGGCCGTACCGAGAATTCAGTACCTGGAGAATCAACCAGCACACGCTTCAGAATACAAACGCCTTCGGCCATCAGTTCAGTCAGAGGAACCGATTTCCGCGTGGGCACGCTTGATTCACAGTCAGCGACTGTCAGCGAGGTACTGAAAGGTACCGTCGACGTCAGCGGTAACGCAAAAAACGTCACATTGGCCGGTGGTTTTGGAACAGTGACCACCGCTGGTACACCCCCCGTGCCGCCGGTTAAATTACTGCACGCGCCGGATTTATCCGGAACCAGCCATTATTACGAAGGTCTGCCGCTCATCATCCACCTGACGCCGCTGCAAGATGCCCGGATGTATCGCGCGCAGATTGCGGTTGACCCGGAATTCAACACGCTCTGGTCAGAATTTACTACCGCGACGCTGCCCTTTCGTGACGGCAGCATTCCCGACGGGCATTACTGGCTCAGAATTCGCGGTATTGACGCATCCGGGATCGAAGGTTTTGACGCCACCATCCCCTTTGGACTCAATGCATACCCTGAGCCGCCATTTGTCACAGCACCTTTACCGAACGGGATGACTGCACCCGAGAATCAGGAATTTACCTGGACGATACAACCCGAAGTTGCTCACTATGCCATGATGATCAGCCGGGATGCCGATTTTTCCAGCATTGTTTATTTCAATCCCGAAGTTAAAGGAAACAGCATAACCCTGCCTGAATCACTGACGCCGGGGCATTATTTCTGGCAAATTTTTTCAGTTTCCGCTGATGAAGGCGCAGGCCCGTCCAGTGATGTCATGCCTTTCAGGGTGCCCTACCCCGGTCCATTACTTGAAAACACGGAAGTCGATGACCGTGAATTAACCTTCGCATGGCGCGCGCCTGCCGAAGGACAAAGCTTTCACTTTCAATTTTCGCGTGATTCGGCCTTTACCAAGGTCATTTTTGACGAGATGACAACGGCTTCGCGCGTGACCATTCAGAACCCCGGCGGCGGTACTTATTTCCTGCGTACTAAAACCATCGAATCCGATGGCTTCCAGGGCCCCTGGGGTGCGCCACAAGTGGTTGAAGTACCACGCGATATTCCTTACTGGCTATTTCTGCTCCTGCTGCCGCTGCTTGTGCTTATATGATTTACCTGAAGCGTCTGAAGCGACACTGCAATACGCTCACTTTGCGTATTGCGTCGCTTCTGACCATCGTCGCTATAATCTCGTATACAGAAGTCATGGAGCGCATTGATTTTGTCATCTATGATGTGGTGCGCATATTCCAGCTGCAAGTAAAAGACACGGATCTCATCATCATTGCGATTGATAATGAAAGTATCCGGAATCTTGGCGGCTGGCCATGGTCCAGAGGTGTGCATGCCGAACTGATTAACCGCTTAACCGCCATCGGCAAGCCGGCAACAGCATTTGATCTGCTCTTCTCCGAGCTGCACGCCAGCGATCCCATGGGGGATCAACTCCTGTCCGAGGCTATCGCCGCGCATGGCAATATCATTTTTCCGGCCGCGCCGGTATCGGCCGATGCATCCGGTTTTCTGACATTGGCCATGCCGCATCCGCTGTTCAGCCGGAATATTATGCTGGGACATACCGATATCGAACTCGACAGCGATGCGGTCACACGGCGCGTTTTTCTGCATGCGGGTATTGATTCACCTTCATGGTCTGCGTTAGGGCTGGCCCTTGCGGAGAAATCATTCCCGGAAAAAATCCGACCTGCCACAGCCAATCCGAAGACAAAAACGCCTGTCCGTAACGGCAGATTCTGGGTGCGCTCCGGGGAAACGCTGATTCCGTTCAGTGGAAAACCCGGCAGTTTTCCGCACATCAGCTATTCCCGTGTTTTATTTGATGACGGCGTGCTGGCAGGGCTTAAAGATAAGACGATCATCATCGGCATGACGGCAACTGGCATGGGCACGCGTTTTGCCACACCGGCATCATTGGCAAACCGGCAACCGATGACAGGGGTCGAATGGCATGCCAATGTTTATTCGATGATTCAGCATAACCGCATGATCCACCCTGTTTCTAATACCGCCGCGCTGCTGATCTCAATATCATGGATTGCTTTGCTTTTGGCCGTGACCAGTACGGTAAAAAAACATTTAACGGTTCCGTTATTACTGGCAATTCTGTTTCTGACGCTCATGCTGGTTTATCTGCTCCTGCAACTGCAATACCTTTGGATTCCGCCGGGCGCCGCACTGCTCGGCGTCATCGCCTTCTACCCGTTATGGAACTGGCACCGCATCAATCAATTTCTCCGCCTTTTTCTGATCAATAAAATACAGTCAAGCACCGCGCTCGAAACCATTGTCGATGGCGTCATCATCATGGACGCCAGCGATCATGTCATCTATATCAACAGGGGGGCTGAAAATATTCTGCGGACACAACTCAACCAGGTCACCGGCAAGCTTCTGCGCCAGATTGTGAATACGCTGCCCACCCAGGCCGATCATTTCTCGGCAGATCAATTTCCCGGAACGATCCCGCCGGAACCGGGCCTGGATATTCCCGGAACGCTTGAGTGCCAGATCAAAACAACACTGGGCGACAGGCGCAATGTCCGGATCACGCGAAGCCAGTTGCATGATGAGCAACGTATGCTGATCGGCTCGGTCATTTCGATGACTGATATTACGGATACCGTCAGGCTAGCGCAGCGCGTCGCTTATCAGGAAGAATATGACGCGCTGACAAAGTTGCCGAACCGTTCAAAATTGTTATCCCGCTTCGATCAATTGATCGGATCAGCGCAGGATATGGAAAAAACGATTACCGTATTTTTCGTCACATTGGATAACTTCAAAAAAATCAATGATGCGATGGGCCATCAGGCGGGCGATAAATTGCTGCGAACCGTTTCATGGCGACTGAACAAAGTCATTAATCACAAAGGCGTGCTTGCACGCTGGGGTGGGGATGAATTCATCATTCTCCAGGACAATTTAAGTGACACGCTACCGGTAACTGAAACCGCGCAGGAAATACTCAATGCCATCGGGCAGGCTTTTGATATTGACGGTATGAAGCTGTTTGTCTCAGCGAGTATCGGCATCAGCTTTTACCCGCAGGATGGCATGACCAGCGACCTGGTGCTGGAAAAGGCCGGCACCGCAATGTATCAGGCAAAACATAAAGGCGGCAATCGCTTTGACCTGTACTCGCCACAGTCGTCAGTCATCTGGACACGGGACCGGCTCGAACTGGAAAAAGATTTGCGCACAGCGATTGAACACGATGAATTACAGGTTTTTTTTCAACCGATCGTCAATGCCACGTCACACCATATTAGCCGCATAGAAGCCCTGGTGCGATGGCAGCATCCTAAACGCGGTTTTTTGTCGCCGAGCGAATTTGTACCGCTGGCGGAAAATATCGGACTCATTGAGCAACTGGGAGAACGCGTACTGTCGATTTCCTGCCTGTCGACCAATCAACTGCTGCGCGCAGGCTATCCGATGAAAGTTTCCGTGAATGTCAACCCGCGCCAGCTCACTAACTCGGGTTTTCTGGATATGGTTTTTAAAACCCTGCATGATACCGGCCTGCCTGCATCCGCATTAATGCTCGAAATTACCGAAAACGCGGTGGTCAATAATACCGAGCGCGCCAGCGAAATCCTGGAACAGATCAAAGCCGTCGGCATTTTGATCGCGCTGGACGATTTCGGCACCGGCTATTCATCGCTCACGCTGCTGCGTGAACTGCCGATCGATATTTTAAAAATCGACAAATCCTTCGTGCGCACACTAGATCGAAATCAGAATGATCAGAAAATTGTCCAGGCCATCATCGGCCTGGGCGCAAACCTTGGACTCACCGTCGTCGCAGAAGGCGTAGAAACCGAGCAACAATCCCAGATGCTGCTACAGCACCACTGCCGATATCAGCAGGGCTATTTTTTCAGCCGCCCGATACCCTACTCAGCACTTCTCGAACTGGTCACTCAGAAAGCCTCGCAGCGGAATATTTAGAATCCGGCAGGAAAATAGGGCTGCGCGGATATATCCAATATCATTAAACATGTATATTATTTTTCTGCAAAAACTGACATGGTTTAATAAATCTGGACAACCCAGTTAAGAGAATTAAGAGAAAACAGACTCTACCTGGAAGGCCTGGAAGGAACAAATGGAAACAAGAAAGCATTACACAAAAGAATTCAAATTAGATGCAATCAGTCTGGTATTGGAACAGGACCATACGCCATCAGAAGTATCCCGAAGTTTGGAGATTAATGCCAATATGCTGAGGAGGTGGATCAGGGAATACCAGAGTAGCGATACTGTCCAGGTATTCCGTGGCAATGGGAAGCTGACAGGTGAGCAGGAAGAAATCCGTCAGTTGAAAGCTCAGATCAGGCAACTGAAGCTGGAGAAGCAGATATTAAAGGAAGCGACGGTCTTTTTCGCGAAAGAAACGAAGTGAAATATTCGTTCATCACCCACAGGAAGGAATATTTAAGGCGAAAACAGTATCTTGTTCACCCATTACAAAAGATCCTGCTGGTATTAATACCATTTCAGGATAGTATTTTCCTGCTGTTATTTTTTTGTTTTCTGTCGCGAACTCATCTTTATCAGTTTTTGCTACCAAAATTGAGAGTGAACAAAGAAAAATATAAAGGCAGAAACCATTAATAAAAAGTATAAACGACTCTTAAATTTTCGCATTTCTATTCCTGAGTGATCGATTTCAAAAATTTGTTGCAATAGCAACATAACTATTTGTATTTTAGTTGAAGCAACAAAAAATGCTGAAAGTAACCAAAAAAATTGACACCAATACACTGGTGCCAATTTTAATTATGAACTACTTGCAGAGTTAGATTCTTTATTTATAAAAACATCATGATGAATTCTTAAGTACTCCTGTTTTTTGATCTCCATGTTATTCCAACGAATGGATTAAATCAGAGCACCCCAACTTTCTTGAGTTTACTTATCCCATAAACAATACATCCAACCGCGACAAAAAAACTGCCATAAAAGAACTCGGTTTTAAGTATCCAATCATTTTGAAGGGCGAGCATTGCAGCATCAGAAAGATCTCTAAACTCAAGTGGCCTCTTCGACCAAGCAAAAATCGGCAAGACAATGCCCACGCCTATTCCTCCAATGCCTTCAATAACATCAGCACCTTTTGAAATGGCTATGTAACAATTAATTGTTGAATTGATTGTCCAATGTGCATTGAGCTATAGA
>CAYXFV010000047.1:0-23268 GCA_964464365.1 uncultured Nitrosomonas sp.
ATCATGGCTATTATAAATTAGTACGTAATTGTATCGTTGGAACGAACTACTAGTTATCATGAGTTTCTCGGAATTGATGTTTACCACCGTATAAAGTAAGGCTATCATGTAAATGCGAGCATTAACACAAAATAAAGTTCGCACCACTCCAAGACCACGTCAGAGTTGAAGTCATTAGCGATCGTGAAGATCGTGATAAATCCGATGCACAAGTGCGGCCCGTCGTTGGGCTTATGCAGCCTGATATTGATATTGGAGTTGTTCCCTTTCAACGGACACATATTTGTTTGGATGCGAGGATAGGCGGGGGGCTGGCAGGAGTAATTGCCGATCATTAATTTCGTGACCACGCTATCTACTATCTATAATCCATAGAAAGGCGGTACCATGAATCAACAAAAAGTGTGTCAAGCGTTATGCGAATAACCTGAGTGAGGCTATGTGAAATGTCAACAGATCCTTGCAATACCTTTTATCTCGATAGACGCGCTTTTCTGAAGTATACAGCGGCTTTTGCTACCTATACCAGCGGGTTTACCGTATTGGCATGGAATGAAACTCAGGTCCGAAACGTCGTGGGAGACGATTTGCTACCGGTGCAGTCGTTCATCTACGAGGAATTTAAAGACGATTTCGCCAAAGCCCGTGCTGCGGCGGAAAATCGAGTTGCAACGGCAAAGGCGGCGCAACAGTCTGAAGATCTGGCTGATGCGTTACTGGGTTTGGGTGTAGTACAGATATTACAGGGACAAACTGCGGCTGCATCTGCCAGTTTCAAGCAAATCGAAGTATTAGTTCCGAATGATCCGGCGCGGCAACTCAGAGCGGTGAGCTTTGCCGAAATGGCCTGCTATTGGCAATACAACATGTTTCCGAACTACAGCGGCGGCAGTGTTTCCGATATGGAAAGTTTGCAGACCCAACAGTTTATGAAATCGTTGGCCGAATTCGAGCAACGCAAAAAAAACTTGCGTGCGGCCGTTTCTGACCTTGTCTCCCTTCAGGAAAGTGTTTTTATAAGCGATGAACTGAACGGCATAAAGTCTCTGCAATCGGCGCTGGATTCCGCAGCTACCTTGCCATTGACGCCGCAACAAAGAACCCAGCTAAGCCAGCAGGTATTCGCTTTGCTAGCGTTGTCGAGCGACATCCAATCGACCTATCCCTCCGCCTGGCAAGCCTTTGCATTGCGTAATCGGGCAGATCTTTACCGCCGCAGCGGAGACTACAGCAATGCAAACCATTTATTGTCTCAGGCTAAACAGATCTACAATGCCATCGGTGATAAAGCCGGAGAAGCCGCTTGCTGGCTGCTGGAGGGTGACGCTTACGCCGCACCGCTATCTTCGCCGATGGTATTCAATACGGCGATGAATCCACCGCCAAATGCCGGAAGCAGCTTATCCTCGCTGGTTATGGCCAAAGAGCTGGACCGTTCAGCAATTGATACCAGCAAGGCTCTTGCGGCGTATGTTAAGGCAGAGGTGCTGTTCGCCGAAGCAGGCAACAATCCTCGTGCTGTAGCTGCGCTGGGCCTGCGTCGCGCTTATTTATTGGTTCTGAATCATGATTATCAGAATGCACTCGCCGCAGTAAATGATGCCCGCGAACAATTTCGTAATACCGGCGATTTCATCGGCTATTGGACCGCGAGTGCCCATGTGGCCTTACTGAGTGTTGCCAACGGCCAACTCCCGGAACAGAGCGGTATTGCGACCGGTATCGGCGAATGGGGAAAAACCGGGGGATCGTTCAGTTTTGCATTGGGTCTGGGATTCCTGCATAGCCGAATCGCTTGGCATTGGCTATTGCGCGATGCGGATTTTGAACGTGCTTTGGCCTGTTTCCGGTTAGCGGAAACGCTGTATATCGGTCTCGGCTCAACGCCTCGTCGCGTGCAAAGCATCATGGATCAGGGCTATCTGATGCGCAAGTTAGGCGAGCGGGATATGGCTCAGATACATTTACAGCAGGCCGTCGAGTTACAGCTAACCGAGCAAACATCCGGCTTACCGCAGGATACAAACGCACCACTACGCTTATTGCTTTCTATGCATGGCCTGTGGCAAGCCTATCTGGATGGCATGGATGCCGATGGTATGGAAAGTGTTGCTGACATGTTGCAAACGCAGTTCGACTGGATTAAAGCCCATCCCGATCTCGACAATGTTGCCGGTAGCCAGCTGGTCATGCAGCTTGTGCAGGAGTCTATTGAATATACTCAGGTTACTGCACCATGCTACCGAGCATTGGCAGCACGTAACGACGGCGACAAATTGGAAGCGGAGCGCTATTTTGCTTTAGCATTAGCCGCAGCTGATCGTATCATCGGTTATAGCCGAGAATTTCAATTGGCGATCGTGCATGCACACCGTAAAGATTATTCCGCCGCTGCAGCGGCCTATAAACGCTATCTGCCGCAGCAAATCAGCATCTCGCCTTTAAGCCAGAGCATCAAGGCGCTGTCGGCACAGATCGGCGCCGATGCGCTACTGGCAAATGAGCAACAACAGTGGCGCAATAGCCAACAGCAGGCAGCTACTTTTTTTGCAGGATTAAAGCATATACCGACGCTACGGATCACCTTCGGCAACTGGAAAACCAATTCGGCAAGGATTGGTGGAAAAGTGAAGAATATCCTTGGGAAAGCTTGCAAACCTATGGAGAGGTTGCAGAGGGCCTGGGGCAATTCCGGGAAGCCACCGTCTACTATACGCAGGCCATTGACGCCTTCGAGCAATCCCGTCAGTTGTTGAGGCGGGATAACTTTAAAACTGCGTTATCTTCCGTTTCCAGTTCGCAATACCTGTACTTTCTGCCGGCTCGGAATGCCTTGAAACTGGCGGAACAGGAGCCAGCAGCGGCGGATAACCACCAGCAAAACAGTTACCAATACATGGAACGCGGCAAAGCCCGTGCGCTGCTGGATTTGATGGCAAACAGCGCCGGCAATCCAAATAGCGTTACGGATGAATCCACGCGTATCTGGCTGCAGAGCAATGCCAAACTGGCAACCTGGGGCAGCTTGCTGGCAGCTGAACGTAGTGAGCGCCCGCCGGACTCTGAGCGGATTGCTTATCTAAAACAAAATATTGCCGATGAAGAGGTCCGGCTGCGCCAAACTGAAACAAAACTCGCTGAAATCAACCTGGATTTCTACCGCTCGATTAATCGTCAGGCTCCGGTTGCCAATGTCCGTCAGATCAGCGCACAGCTGCCGGTCGATGCCGCATTGTTGCAATATGCCTATCTCGGCGAGGAATTACTGGCCTGGGCAATCAATGCCAATGGACTGATACAGGCCAGCCGAAGCAATGTCGACGCCAGGGAACTGGATCGGCTGGTCCGCGCTTTTCAGCAAGCCTGCGAACACCGGGGTGAGCAACAATCGATCGGTGAACAAATCAGCGAACTGTTGCTGAAGCCTTTAGCAACAACCATTAATTTGCATACCCGCTTGCTTATCGTGCCTTACGGGACAACCCACGCACTGCCTTTTCATGCGCTGCCGTGGCAAGGCAAGCCGCTGATCGCTGGTCATAGCGTTTCCTATCTACCCAGCGCAAGTATCCTCCAGTATCTGGATATCGTCGGCAAACACCACAAATCGCTGCAATCAATACTGGCCGTCGGCAACCCGGCGAATATGTCCTACAAAGCACCGTTTGCCGAGTCGGCTATACCACAGTCTGCATTACCGGCTGCTGGCATGGAAGCAGCCTATGTGGCGGGATTGTTCAGCGGCAGTCGCACATTGATCGGTGTCGATGCCACAGAAGCGGCGGTACGCCAGGCGCTGCCTGACTTTAACGTGCTGCATTTTGCAACTCACGGCATTTTGTCGGAAACAGCGCCAATGCTGTCGTCGATATTATTGGCTGACGGCGAAATGTTGACAGTTCAGGATTTGCTGGGTTTAAGGTTAAACGCGGAGCTGGTGGTATTGAGTGCGTGCCGAACCGGCCAAGGTAAGGTCGCTGGTGGCGACGATGTATTGGGCTTCAGCCGCGGTTTACTGGCCGCAGGCGCCAGTGCCGTGGTCGTCAGCCTGTGGCCGGTAGATGATTTGGCCACCAGCCTGTTGATGGGTGAGTTTTACAGGCGGCTCAAATCCGGTGATGCACCTGGCTTAGCATTACAGGCGGCGCAAATTCATTTACAAAATCTCAGTCCCGACGCAATCAAATCTGAACGGTATGTTGTGTTAAACAGCCGAGGTGTGTCTTTGGACAGTGATGTCGCGCCAATGGATTACAGACATCCATATTATTGGGCACCTTTTGTATTGATTGGTTAATTTTTGCTGTATCGGGTTTGGAGCGTGATTATTGATGCCAAATCGGGCAAATCCAGAAAGTACGAAACGATTACCAGGTGGTCAATATTAATGCCAGTGCCGCATCCAGGCGAGCGGCCTGGTTTGTGGGAATCAGGCGGCCAGCTCGGTCAGCATCATTTTAGAGGCATACATTTGTCGGTATGAATTTTCCCGTCGCGCATCATAATCTGCCGCTGTGCCCGGCTGCCGAGTTCGCGGTCATGCGTGACGATAATCAGCATTGTGCCGGATTGGTGCAGATTTTCCAATAATGTCATGACTTCGGTGCCGATCCGGTGATCCAGATTGCCGGTTGGTTCGTCGGCCAGAATTGCCGTCGGTTGCAGGATGGTGGCGCGTGCGATGGCGACGCGTTGCCGCTGTCCACCGGATAATTCCGCCGGGCGGTGCTGTGCGCGGTCGGACAGGTCAAATGCATCCAGCGCTTGTTCAACGCGCGTTTTACGCGCTTTGAGATCGATATCCGCCAGAATGAGGGGTAATTCGATGTTTTCAGCTGCGGTCAGCCGCGGTATCAAATGAAATGACTGAAATACGAAGCCGATTTTTTCTCTGCGGATTCTCGCCTGTTCCACTTCAGACAGATCCGTTACCATTTTGCCATCCAGCGCATAATGGCCGCTATCGGGCCGGTCCAGCAGGCCGATTACATTCAGCAGGGTCGATTTGCCGGAGCCGGAAGGCCCCATGATTGAAACATATTCGCCATTCGCAATATCGAGATCAATGTGATCCAGCGCGCGGATGGTTTGGTCGCCCATGTGAAAAAGGCGCGTAATGTCTGTCAGGCGAATCATGGTTGCGCTGCGGTTTCCGGCCTGGGGTGAACGAGGATGCCCGGTTTGATTTCATTCAGGTCGAATGAAATGAGCACCCGGTCGCCTTCGTCTAGCCCGTGTATGACTTCGGTGTAACTCCAGTTGGTTAATCCGGTTTCGATCGTGCGTTCGGCGAGTTGGCTTCCCGCATTGATTATCCAGACTTTGTTATTCTGCCGTATAGCTTGTGTCGGAATGCGCAGGACGTGATCGCGACTGTTCAGGATCACTTCAACATCCGCGCTGTAGCCTGCTAACAGATTGTGCTCCGGTATTGCGTCAAAACCGACTTCAATATCCACGGTTCTGGCCTGTTTTTCAATTTCAGTCACATAAGGTGCGATACGCCTCACATTGCCATGAAAAACCTTGTCCGGCATGGCGTCGAGCGTGATGCGCGCAGGTTGGCCGAGTTTGATTTTCGGTGCGTCGACTTCATCCATCGGCGCGAGGACATAAAGACAGCGGTTATCGATCAAATCGATTACCGGCGGCATGGGAATGCCGGGTGGAGAAGGGGTGGCGTATTCACCGACCTCACCGGTTATTTTGGCAACTACGCCGGAAAAAGGTGCTTTAAGAATCGTGCGCTGCAAACCGGCCTTGGCCACCTCGATTTGTGCCTGGGCACGCTGGATGTCAGACCGGGCGGCGTCGCAATTTGCCTGACGTGCGCGTGCGTTGGCGTCCGCGTCTTCAGCGCGTTGCGGGCTGATGAATCCTTCGTTAATCAATTGCTGGGTGCGATTGGATTCACGCCGGGCATTTTCGGCGAGAATGCAGGCTTCGCGCTCACGCTGCCGGGACATGGATAACTGGCGTTCGGCCAGTTCCTGTTGCGCAACCAGATCGACATTCCATAATTCAAGTAGAATCTGATTTTTTTCAACATAATCACCTTCTTTGACCAGAATGTTTGTAATCTGGCCGCCAAATGCCGGGGCCAGGCTGGCGCGCTGGCAGGCTTTGATGGTTCCCGCGCGCGTGTTGACCGCTGTCGTTTCAACGCGGCCATACTGGATGACGCTGATTTCCACTTCCACTGGGCCGGGCCGGGTAAAATGCCAGGCTGCTGCGGCAGTTAAGGTCAGAAAAATGGTGACTACAATGAGTCGAAGAGGTTTTCTGGATTGCTGCATGGTTTAAGACGGGCGATATAAAAAGGCAACGGTTGTTGTTTTGCTATTTCTGCTCTAAAAGCGGTATTGTACACATTCAAATAAAATGATTAGCGCAGATTACAAAGACATGAATAATTCCAGCAATAATATTTCCGGGGAAACGGTATCAGCGACGCAGCATCATCCGTTTATTCTGTCCAGTGGAGAACAGCCAGCCGTGCTGGAAACATTCCGGCCAACCGAATCTGATTATGGTGCGATCGATCCGAAAACCTATGCCGCTATCGAAGCCGACAAATTATTCGACAAAATCAACCATACGCAAACGGAAACCGGTCGGCTCCATTTATATCGATCACTGACCAGGCCGCTGGCCGATGTTCAGCGGCTGCGGCAGAAGCAGGATGCGCTGCGCGAAATAGAATCCGATGCGCAATTGCGGGAATCGTTCGAAAACTACATCGCCGGGAGAGCCCGGCACGAGCACGCGCTGAAATATTTACTCTATGGCGAATTCTCCGGCGGGCTGACGACGGATGTACCGGTTGAACGAACGGGCAGGCTTGAATTCGGGGGATACGGCTATCTGCAATACCGTGAAGGGACGCGTTACGCTGTGGAGATGGTCGAAGACGCTAAAAAACTGCCGCAACCTGAAAGTCAGTATCTGCGGGATATTGTTGCAACAATCCGGAATTTTGAACAATCCCGCGTGTATCAATTAATGCGTGGCCCGATTTATCTGGCGAATGATAAATTCAAAACACAATCGGAAAAACCGCGTTTCCTGCCACTGCCGCGTTTCTATCCGTCCATTTTTAAATGGATACCGACGCTGGTGTTTGCGGTGGCGATGTATGTGATTATGCTTTTTTTCGAAATCCTGGCGCCGGAGCTGGGGGCATCGTATATCGGTTATGGCATCATGGTATTAACGGTTCCGGTTTTTCCGATTATTTTACTGGCGATGGGCGCGTCCGACCGCGATGCGGTAATTTATCCGCTGCGCAGGCAATTCCGGGAAAGCGAGGATCTGGCGAAGGCTGTTGAAGCACTGGGCAGGCTCGATGAACTGATGGCGTTTATCCGTTATCGGCAAACATTGAATGAGGTTATGGTATTACCCCAGATATACGATGAGCCGCATCACGTGCTCATTGTGGCGGATGCGAAAAATCCCCTATTAGTCGATGAGAAACCGGATTATGTGGCTAACGATATCACATTGGATACCGCCGGCAGGCTGCTGATTATCACCGGGCCCAACAGCGGTGGCAAAACCGCTTACTGTAAAACCATAGCCCAGATACAGTTGCTCGGGCAAATCGGCTGCTATATCCCTGCGACATCGGCTGAGCTGGTTCCGGTCGAGCATCTTTACTACCAGGTGCCCGATCCGGGGCAGCTGGATGCCGGGATAGGGCGTTTCGGCCATGAATTAAAACGTACCCGTGAAATCTTTTTTAACACAACGCCGCGCAGCCTGGTCGTGCTCGATGAATTATCCGAGGGTACTACTTTTGAAGAGAAAATGACATTATCAGAATACATTCTGAAAGGATTTTATCATCTCGGCGCAAGCACGCTGCTGGTGACGCATAACCATGAGCTTTGTGAGCGACTGCAAAGCACAGGGATCGGTCGTTATCTGCAGGTTGAATTTGCCGTGCAGGGGCCGACGCATCGTCTGATTGACGGCGTTTCCCGGGTCAGCCACGCGGATCGGGTCGCCAGTGCAATCGGATTCAGCCGGGAAGACGTTGAAAAACACATCGAGCAATTGCAGTCCGGTGCCGGGCCTAAGCACCTGAGCACCTGAGGCCCGATGAATCGATTCATCGGGATGAAACAATTCGGTAGTACACTGTAATGTTCAATGCGACGCCGGGTGTGCAAGGGGATATGAACGATGTGTGAATGGTGTATGCATGCTGAACATGCAGCCGTTTTCAAACGCATCAGGCGCGTAAAAAATAATTAAACCTGTTTTTCCAGAATTTGCCACTTTTTTTTGTTAAAATGCGCTTTTAATTTACTAATTTATTGGAGTTATTTAATGGCAGTTGAAAGAACATTATCCATTATCAAACCTGATGCCGTTGCGAAAAATGTCATCGGCCAGATTTATTCCCGTTTTGAATCAAATGGATTAAAAATAATTGCCGCGCGTATGATCCAGCTTTCCAGATTAGAAGCAGAGCAGTTTTATGCGGTTCACCGCGAACGTCCCTTTTTTAAGGATTTGGTCGAGTTCATGATTTCCGGGCCGGTCATGGTTCAGGTGATTGAGGGCGAAGACGCCATCCGGAAAAACCGGGAACTGATGGGAGCGACAGATCCGAAAAAAGCCGAGAAAGGTACCATTCGCGCAGATTTTGCGGAAAGCATCGATGCCAACGCCGTTCATGGTTCCGATGCGTCTGAAACCGCTGCTGTTGAAATCGCCTGTTTTTTCCCCACATTGGAAGTTTATTCACGCTAGTTTTCGGCTCAAAACATGACGGTTAATTTGCTGGATTATGATCGGGAAGGTCTCACGCGTTTTCTGACGGAAATGGGTGAGAAGCCTTTTCGCGCCAAACAGATCCTGAAATGGATTCATCAGTCGGGCAGCGATGATTTTGCCGTGATGAGTGATCTATCGAAAGGTCTGCGCGATAAACTAGCCGAGCATGCCAAGGTTGAATTGCCGCAAGTGTCGCGTGATCACGTTTCGGCTGACGGCACGCGCAAGTGGTTGTTGTCCGTGGGCGAGAGCAATGGTATCGAAACCGTATTTATACCCGAATCGGGACGAGGCACGCTCTGCGTTTCCAGCCAGGTCGGATGCGCTCTGGCGTGTACGTTTTGTTCGACAGGCCGACAGGGGTTCAACCGCAATCTGACGGTTGCGGAAATTATTGGGCAGCTGTGGCTGGCCGACAAGACACTCAGAGAAAGCACTGACGAGTCTCAGTCGACCCCTGGGCAGGATCGGCAGGCCGAGCGCAGGGTGACGAATGTTGTCATGATGGGTATGGGTGAGCCGTTGACGAATTTCGAAAACGTGGTTGCGGCTTTGCACCTGATGCTTGACGATCATGCCTATGGACTGTCACGCAGGCGCGTTACGGTCAGTACATCGGGCGTGGTACCGGCAATGGACCGGCTGCGCGAGCGTTGCCCGGTGGCATTGGCGGTATCGCTGCATGCGCCGAATGATGCCTTGCGCGATGTACTGGTACCCATTAACAAAAAATATCCGCTGAAGGAACTGATGGCGGCATGCCGCCGTTATTTGTCGGCCGCGCCGCGAGACTTTGTGACGTTCGAATACGTGATGCTGGATGGTGTCAATGACAGTATCGCGCAGGCTAAGGAACTGGTGGCATTGGTCGAGGACGTGCCCTGTAAATTTAACCTGATTCCATTTAATGCATTTCCCAATTCGGGATACAGACGTTCATCTGCCGAGGCGATTCGTATTTTTCGTGATGTTCTGATGCAGGCCGGTCTGGTGACGACCGTGCGCAAGACGCGTGGTGATGATATCGACGCGGCATGCGGGCAACTGGCCGGGCAGGTGCGGGATAAAACACGCCGTACAGCACCTGTTGATACAGGCAGGATTGTCATGGAGGTTTCGCGATGAAATATGGAATGAAAAATATACGCATGCTTTGCGTTTTTTGCATTCTGAGTATTTTGACCGCAGGCTGTGTGCATGAGCCTATCGAAAGCAAGCGGACACCGGAACAGGAAGCCGCGCGGATTGCCAAAAGCGCGAAAATTCATACCGAACTGGCTGCGGAATATTTTTTCCGGGGGCAGTATAAAATCGCACTGGAGGAAGTCAACGCGGCGCTCAGCGCCAACGTCAACTATGCGCCAGCCTATAATGTGCTGGGTTTGATTCATATGGCGCTGGATGAAAACAGCAAGGCGCAATCCAATTTTGAGCGCGCGCTGAGACTTGCGCCTAACGATCCTGAAATTCACAATAATTATGGCTGGTTTTTGTGCGAACGACATCCCGATCAGATTGACCGGGCCATTAATCATTTCATGCGGGCAATTAATGATCCCCTTTACGAGACGCGCTATATCGCTTATGCGAATGCCGGTCTTTGCGAGATTAAGCGGAATAACTTTGCAGAAGCAGCGGTATTTTTACGGGAGTCGCTGATGCTGCATTCCAGTTACAGGCCGGCACTGGTTGGACTGATTGAAATGGATTTCAGACAGGGACAACTGGCTATGGCGCAATCCAGGTTGACAGATTTCGTGCAGAAATATCCACCGACGGTGAAAAGCCTTGAGCTTGGGATACAAATCGAGCGTGCCATGGGCAATACCCGAGCGGCTGACAGTTATCTGTTTCAGCTCCAGAAAAATTTTCCCGATTCAAAAGAAGCCAGAGCTGCTAGAGAAGGTAGATTCTAAATGAGTAATCCTTTTGATAATGCCGATAATGATCGCGGCAAAAACGCCGAACAGGATTCCGCGCAAAAGACTGGTCATTCGACTGATCATCCTGTTTTCCTGTCTGAAAACGAAACATCCGATCCGCATGCCGTGTCGACAACGCATCATCCGTCCGAACCGATGGAAGGAACACCGGCGGCAGATAATGCACCAGGGATCAGTCATTTTTTAAAGTATGAGGCTGGTGCGGAATCACATGACACGAATACGCTGGATACGGCAGGCGTGGTGCAGAGTGTGGGCCACATGCTGCGCAAAGCGCGCATAGCCCGGAAAATGAGTATCGAGGATGTATCACGTCAGTTGCGTATTTCAGCCCTGCAGATTGATGCGATCGAGAAAGAGGATTTCGACAGGTTGCCAGGACGTACTTTTGTGCGCGGATTCGTGCGTAATTATGCCAATCTGATGCATCTTGACGCCAATGCCGCAGTACAGATGCTACCCGGATCAGCGGGCATGGTAACCCATGCAGCCCATGTTGAGCATACACCGTTCAAAATTAAGGAAATGTCGCTTTCCTCCCGTGAAAGAAAAGGGGGCGGCAATTTACTGCAGGTGATCATCCTGTTGGCGGTTTTAGCGGCTGCGGGTTTTTTTGGCTATAACCAATTGCCGTTCTGGCAGATAACCGAAGAAAGCGACAGTGACGATAGTGCCGGAGAACAGGTCGTGCAGCAGGGCGACGGTCAGACCAGCATCGAATTAAAACTGGTGTTGCCTTCGCTGCTCAATCCCGGTGGAGGCGCTGTGGAATCGGTTGTTACGCAGAACGCAATGACAAATTTAAATACCATCGGTACGCTGGCTTTTAACGTTAAAGCGGATACGCATATCAAAGTTATCGACGGAAACGATGATGTTATTTTCGATCAAAACAATGCCCGCAGGACACAACCGCGCGTGAGCGGTAAAAGGCCGCTGTCAGTAACGATCGGCAAAGCATCGGCTGTGGAACTGCATTATAATGACAGAGCGATTGATCTTAGCCCTTATACGCACCCTGCTAAAGGCAGCGCGCATCTCATGCTTGAATAACATCCGTTTGACCCAGCGTGAATACTTCCCCAGACAATGAATATCGAAAGTGAAAATGAAAAATGTCTCAGTATAATCTAGCGTCGCTGCGACGCGCTTCTGTCGGTGTCAAAGTCGGTTCCGTCAAAATAGGCGGCAATGCGCCCGTCGTTGTCCAATCGATGACCAATACCGATACGGCGAATGAAACCGCAACGGCAGAACAGGTTTTTCAATTGGCGCGTGCCGGATCGGAATTGGTGCGGATCACCGTCAACTCGCTCGAAGCGGCTAAAGCCGTATCGGGTATTCGTCAGCGGCTGGATGATATGGGGTGCCATGTGCCGCTGATCGGCGATTTTCATTTCAACGGTCATAAATTGCTGACCGCGTACCCGGAATGCGCGCAGGCTCTGGCCAAATTTCGTATCAATCCCGGCAATGTCGGCAAAGGCAGGAAACGTGACGAACAGTTTGCCACGCTGATCGAAACGGCATGCAAATATGACAAGCCGATCCGGATCGGCGTCAATTGGGGTAGCCTTGATCAGGAAATGCTGGCTCGTATCATGGATGAAAACGCCAGATCCAGTGAACCGCAGGATGCCGCTTACGTCATGCGCGAAGCATTAATTACGTCTGCGCTGGAAAGTGCGGCAAAAGCCGAAGAAATCGGCCTGTCGCGTGACCATATCGTGCTGTCATGCAAAGTCAGCGGTGTTCAGGATTTAATCAGGGTTTATCGCGAACTGGCTTTACGTTGCGATTATGCCTTGCATCTGGGGTTGACTGAAGCCGGTATGGGATCCAAAGGTATCGTCGCTTCTACAGCGGCGCTGGCGGTGCTGTTGCAGGAAGGTATCGGCGATACGATACGGATTTCATTGACACCTGAACCGGGCGGGTCACGTTCACGTGAGGTCATTGTCGCGCAGGAAATTCTCCAGACCATGGGGCTGCGTGCGTTTGTCCCGCTGGTTGCGGCATGCCCAGGGTGCGGACGGACGACCAGTACTTATTTCCAGGAACTGGCGGAAAGCATACAGGCTTACGTGCGCGAGGAAATGATCGTGTGGCGCGAGCACTATGACGGCGTGGAGAATATGACGCTGGCGGTGATGGGTTGCGTGGTCAACGGGCCGGGTGAGAGCAAGCATGCCAATATCGGCATCAGCCTGCCGGGTTCAGGCGAGAGCCCTGTTGCTCCGGTTTTTGTAGATGGCGAAAAAACGGTAACCTTGAAAGGCAATAATATCGCGGGCGAATTCCGGCAAATCGTCGAAAATTATGTTCGAGAAAAATATCCGAGAAAAGCGGGCTGATGGCTAAGGTAATCAAAGCGATCCGCGGGATGAACGACATTCTTCCCGATGTAGCCCATCAATGGCATTTCTTTGAGCAAACGGTGCAGGACTGGCTGACGATGTACGGTTACAGTAACATCCGCACGCCTATTGTCGAGCAGAGTGATCTGTTTGTGCGTTCTATCGGTGAGGTCACGGATATTGTTGAAAAAGAGATGTATTGTTTTGTCGACCATCTCAATAATGACAGTCTGGCCTTGCGCCCCGAGGGCACTGCGTCCTGTGTTCGTGCGGTAATCGAGCATAATCTGCTGTACGGCAGTCCGCAGCGGCTGTATTATTCCGGCCCGATGTTCAGGCATGAGCGTCCGCAAAAAGGCCGCTACCGGCAATTCCATCAGGTGGGTGTGGAGGCGCTGGGATTTTCCGGGCCGGATATCGATGCGGAATTAATTATCATGTGCGCCCGGTTATGGCAGATGCTTGGTATCACCGGCCTGCGCCTTGAAATCGGCACATTGGGCAATGCCGATTCCAGAGCACTGCACCGCGCACGCCTGATCAGTTATTTTGAAAAACATACCGATGTACTGGATGAAGATGCCAGCAGGCGGCTGCACGTCAATCCCTTGCGGATTCTGGACAGCAAAAACCCGCAGATGCAGTCTGTCATCGAAGGTGCGCCCAAGCTGATTGACGACCTGGACGAAGAATCACGACTTCATTTCGAAGCGGTACAGCAGATTCTGCGTGACCGGGGCGTGAGTTTTGAAATCAATCCACGCCTGGTGCGCGGGTTGGATTATTATAATCGCACTGTTTTTGAATGGATTACCGACAAATTAGGTGCGCAGAGCGCTGTTTGCGCGGGCGGTCGTTATGACGGACTCATCGAGCAGGTCGGTGGAAAACCTGCGCCGGCGTGTGGTTTTGCCATGGGGGTCGAGCGGTTGCTGGCACTGATGCAGGAATGCGGCAAGGTGATTGCGCCATCGGTACCCGACGTCTATATCGTACATCAGGGCGCGGATGCGACAGCGTATGCGTGGAAAGTGGCTGAATATTTACGTGATGCGGACTGCCGGGTTATTCTGCACTGCGGTGGCGGTAGTTTTAAAGCGCAAATGAAAAAAGCGGATGCAAGCGGCGCGCGCTATGCGCTGATTATCGGGGATGACGAAGCATCGGCGCAGCAAGTCATGCTCAAATCGCTGCGTGAATTTACCGATCAGGCTCGAGTTGATCTGAGTGCCGTATGTGAATTGATCCGGACATAAATGCCAAGGCAATTGTTCATTAAATGATATTTTTTTCAGGAAGTCAGAATGGCAAGAGTTGATTATGAAGAGCTAGAAAAGATAGGTACCCTGAAGGCGTGGTGGGGTCGGTATGGCACCATTGTTGTCATCATGCTGGCCATAGTGGTTGCAACGACAGGTGGTCTGAGGGTATGGGAACATTTTCAGCGTCAGCAGGCGCAGCAGGCGGCGGATTTGTATGCATTGGTGAAACAGGTGCAACAATCTACCGGGGACCTCATGAAAATTACCGATGCGGCACATTTGCTGACCGAAGGTTATGCCTCGAGCGGGTATGCGCCCAGAGCTGCGCTGATCGTCGCCAAAGCCAGTGTCGATGCGGGCGATTTAAAACGCGCCAAGACGCATTTGCAGTGGGTGATGGACAACGCCAAAGAGCCTGAAATGATCGATCTTGCCCGTCTGCGGCTGGCGGTCATTCTACTGGATGAAAAAAATTACGCAGCCGCGTTGCAGCAATTGAATACAAAACATGGCCATTCTTTCAGCGGGCTTTATGCCGATCTCAAAGGCGATGTTTTACTCGCTTCCGGTAAAACCGAAGAAGCGCGCATGTCTTATGAAGCCGCCGTCGGCGCACTCAACAAAAACAACGGTTATTACAATATCGTACAGATGAAAGCGGATGCGCTCAGTGAACCGCATACTGCGGAAAGATTACGCAGACATGACGGCGCAGACAGTCAATCGCATAAAACCGGAAAAACAGACGTACACGATGGTGCCGGTGTTGCCGAAGTTGCTGTTGAGTCCGCGGAATCTGCTGCACCCGCAGGCAGCGACGTGAAGGATACGTCAGCGGCATCGGATGAAGCCACAGCCGCTGAAGCCAGCGAAAACAATGAAACCCACGAATCTGCGGCCAGTGCTGAAGTTGCGGTGCAGGCTGAAGAAGCCGATGCATCTGAAGCCGGCGTATCCGCAGATGCCGGAGAATCGCATGAAGAAAATACCGAAGATAACGACGGTACGCCTGATCATGCAGCCGAGTCCGAATAAGCGATTCATTCAATATTATCGTGTTCGTGCATAGTCTTTTCCGTTTTCCGACATTATTATTTTCTGCGGTGCTGCTCGCTGGTTGCAGCAGTTTGCCGCTGCCGTTTGATCCGAATATGTTTCAGTCATTGGGATACCAGATCGCCGAATTGACGGAGCGGGCAGAGAAAGTGGTCATTGACCCGGAAGAACTGGCCGCGCTCAAAGCACTCGATGAAATTCCCTCGATTTGGAAGCATCGTGTCGGTGAAAGCAAAATCGCCCGGCTTTATGTCGCTTACGATCATGAAGCTGTTTATGTAGCCGATGAAAAAGGGCAGTTGACCAGTTTGAATCCCAGGACAGGTGAAGCCGATTGGACGGTCAACACAAAGCGCCGGTTTTCCGGTGGTGTCGGTGCGGGGCAGCGCATGGTGCTGGTCGGGACGCCTAAAGGCGAGGTGCTGGCATACAATGAATCAGGACATGCTTTATGGACCGCACAGGTCAGCAGTGAAATTTTAAGTCCGCCGCGTGTCGATAATAATATCGTTATTGTGCGCACCATTGATGCGCGCATTTATGGGCTCGATGCAATCGACGGCACACACAAATGGGTTTACCAGGGTGCTACGCCGCCGTTGACCGTTCGCAGTGCCGCTGGTGTCGCCATAACGCAGGGTGCTGTATTTGCCGGTTTTGCCGGTGGCAAGATGGTCGCGATGAGCCTGTTCAATGGCAATGTGGGATGGGAATCCGTCGTATCACAGCCGCGTGGCGTAACTGAGCTTGAGCGGATGACCGATATTACCAGCGCCCCGGTTGTCGACGATCACCTGGTGTGCGCGGTTGCGTATCAGGGGCGCGTGGGTTGTTTTCAGATCAGCGACGGCGCGCAGATCTGGTCGCGCGAATCTTCCAGCGATGCCGGTCTGGCGATGGATAATGACTATGTGTATGTGGTCGAAGATAACGGCATCGTCGCAGCCTACGAAAAGCACAGCGGCGCCGGTATGTGGAAGCAGATCAAGCTGGGCAGTAAGAAACTGACCACACCGCTGGTTGACGGTCAATACATCGTCATCGGTGATGACAAGGGCTTCGTTAATCTACTGCGGAATTATGACGGTGTCATATTGGCACGGTCGCCAACCGACGGCAGTGCGATTCTTTCTCGCGCGCAACCGATTCCAGGCGGTTTTGTGGTACAGACGGCTAAAGGCGGAGTTTTTGCTTTTAAAACAAAATAAGCCGTCAGCGTGTTACACGTATTTTTTATCATTGATGTTTATTCTGACAAACCCGGGAATCACGGGGATGTTTCTTGAACATTCCTTTTCCCGGAAACGCAAATTGAACCACGACCGTACCCAATCATCATGAAACCCACGCTTGTTCTCGTCGGTCGGCCTAATGTGGGCAAATCGACACTGTTTAACCGTCTGACACGCAGCCGCGATGCCATCGTCGCGGATATCCCCGGGCTGACGCGCGACAGGCATTACGGTCAAGGCAGGATCGGCGACAAACCTTATCTGGTCATGGATACCGGCGGGCTGGAGCCGGTGGTCAAGGATGGCATTATGCATGCCATGGCGCAGCAAAGCATGCAGGCGATCGACGAGGCGGATACCGTGCTTTTTATCGTTGATGGGCGGCAGGGTGTAACAACCCAGGATAAAATCATTGCCGACCAGTTGAGAAAAAAAGACCCGAAGATCCTGCTGGTGGTGAATAAAACCGAAGGCATGACGCGGGCCGTGGTTACCGCAGAGTTTTTCGAACTCGGCCTGGGCGAACCCTACGCGGTTTCGGCATTGCATGGCGATCATATCGGTGAACTGGTTGCGCTGGCGCTTGAGGATTTTCCAGAAACTGACGAAGATTCCGACGAAGCGCAGGAGCAAAACCGGCACCCCAAAATCGCAATCGTGGGGCGTCCCAACGTTGGCAAATCGACCCTGGTGAATACGCTGCTGGGTGAAGAGCGCGTCATCGCATTTGATCAGCCTGGAACCACGCGCGACAGTATCTACATCGAATTTGAGCATCACGGGAAACACTACACACTGATCGATACCGCCGGGTTGCGTCGCCGGGGTAAAGTCAACGAGACTGTTGAGAAATTCTCGGCGATCAAAACATTGCAGGCTATTGAAGATGCCAACGTCGTGGTGCTGGTTCTCGACGCCAGCCTCGATATCGCCGAGCAGGACGCCCATATCGCCGACTTTATAATACAGACAGGCTGTGCATTGGTCGTGGCTGTTAATAAATGGGACGGTGTCGACAGTTATCACCGCGACATTATCAAGCTTGAATTTTCCCGGAAGCTGAGTTTTCTCGACTTCGCAAAATTGCATTTTATTTCCGCGCTCAAAGGAACAGGGGTGCGGCAATTGCTGCTCTCGGTCGATCAGGCTTATGCCGCAGCCATGGTAAAGCTGCCCACGCCTAAACTGACGCGCGCTTTGCAGGCAGCGATTGAGAAACATGCGCCGCCGCGCGGTGGCATATCGCGCCCCAAGCCGCGTTATGCGCATCAGGGGGGATCCAATCCGCCATTGATCGTGATTCATGGCAACATGCTTGAGCACATACCGGAAACCTACCGGCGCTATCTGGAAAATTACTTCCGCACGGCTTTTGATTTGAAGGGCACACCATTGCGCATAGAATTTAAGGTCGGACATAACCCTTATGCCGATAAAAAATCTGCACCACTCGACGAAGCCGAATTGCGGCGCGCACATAGCCGACGGCGGCGTAACCGGAAAAAGTACGGTTAGTTCCTGATTACGGTCAGCACTGCATCATTGCGTATGTGCTGAAACAAGCCAGTAAATTACATTGCGCCACACCGCGACGAAAGATCGATTTCGTTGCAATGAAAACAAAAGCCCTCATCGAACCTGCGTGGACCGCCATGCATCGCCGCCTTTAAACAAGGAAAAATAATATTTATGCTGAGCTTCAAATAGCGTTGATCTTTATTATGATATAATATATCATAACATTTTTAACTGTAGTTTTTTATATTTTCCTTTAATTTTAAAGGTTTATAGTGCCTCTGGAGGTCATTGTTATTTACAGCGAATTCCTGAAACAAAGCGTTTGATCAGTGAAAAGCTTGCAAGTGATTTGCTATCTATTAGTAATGTTTTTTAATTTTATTCAAGGGAGCTCCCATGGCTATATCTAGTGCAGAAAAAACTAAACTTCTCAAAGTTGTTGTAGGGCTTTTTAACGCGGCCCCTGGACACGCATATTTACCGGTATTGGAAGAAGTTATTGAAGACGGTATGTCAATCCGGGAACTGGCGCAAGTGCTCGTCACCAAGTCTATTTTTACAGACGGTGTAATGGGAGGGGTAAACTCCGCGGCAGCACAAGCTGAGGTTCTGGCCGGACATTTTGGTTTGACGGCGGATGGTGTTGAAGGCAGTGCTGCATCACAGGCGATCGAGTACTTTACCGCTGGAATCGAAGGCGGCGCGAATATCGGCGATCTCGTTACCGATGCGGTTGAGTTCCTGGCGCGCAACGATTTGCCGGCAGAATTTGCCGAAACGGCTACATTGTTGGCGAATAAAGTTGCTGTTGCAGCGGCTTATTCGGCTGTGGAATCCAACGACAGCACCGATTTGGCGGATCTGCAGGTCGTTCTGCAGGATCCAAGAATTACCGGTGCGGCGTCGTTGACACAGGCCGAGATCAATCAGATTGTGCTGGATACGAGTACGGATACCTTTACCCTGACTGCGAATACCGATATCGCGACGGCTAATCAGTTTGTTGCTGGATTGGTATTTACACCAGGTGGAAACAATCGTATCAACGCACTTCAGGATGAAGATGTGCTGACCGGTGTCGGCGATAATCCGACATTAACGGCAACCCTGGGTAATGCAAATGACAATGGCACGCATATCATCACTCCGATACTGAATAACATTCAGACAGTGAGCGTGGCATTCACCGGTTCCGGTTTTAATGCAGTGGAAGCACTGGATATGCAGGATGCCACCGGTCTGACATCAGTGAACATTACGCGTGTATCCCAGGCGGTCGACAGAGCTGAGATCGGCAATATTACCGACTCAACCGTCAATGAACTTTCAGTGCGTAACACGAACGCAAATCAGGATGGCGTGGTTGAGTTTTCATACGTGGGCGGTGCGCTGGCGGGTGAAAACGAAGCGACACTGGAAGTGGACAATGTTCAGATCGGCTGGTTGAATATCGGACAGAATACATCGGGTATCGGCGGAATCGGTGTTGGCGTGCAAGGTTATGAGAACCTGACGCTGAACAGCACAGGCGCCCCTAACGCCATTGGTACATTGAATATACCTATGGATACCGGTACCACCGGTGTGCTGACGATCACCGGCGATACCGATTTGACGCTGGGCGCAGCTACAAATGCAGTCAATAGAAATAACAATGCCCTGGTTGAGGTCGAGAATCTGCACATAGCAGGTACTGGCGTTCAATTGGCGGGCGGACGAATTGCAACGATTGATGCATCCGCATTGACCGGTAATTTGACGATTGTGCTGGATAATATTCTGGATGTCGGCAAAGCGGGTACATCCGGTGTTAATCAGGATGTCAGCGTGATCGGCGGCGCGGGTGATGATACCTTCGTGCTGTACGATGTGGTTCAGGCAGGCGACAGCATTAGCGGCGGCGAAGGCAGCGATACGTTGCTGTTCTACTCCGGTTCGGCGCTGAACAGTCTGGCGAGTGGTATTGAAAATGCCAGCATGTTTGGCGATGGTTCAATCGGAAATCTTGCGGCTAATTTTGACAATCTGCCGGATGTGACAGCCGTAACATTGCGTAATATCAGTACAGAATTGGACGCTAATGGGGCGTTTGCTGATCCTGGAAGCGATTCGGACGGTGTGCTGGAAAATGTGGCTAATAATCCTGTATCTTTTACATTGACAAATTTAACCGAAACCCAGGCAACAGGTATTACCGTTCAACACGCAACAACGGCGAACAACCAGATTCAAAATACCGTCATTAATGCGGCTGTGAAAAACAATACCGCGAATGATACATTGGGTATTGCACTAAATGATGGCACAAACACCGATCCACGTTTTAATTTCTCAATTGTAACTGCATTGCCAGGCAATTCGTCAACCATCGAGAATGTAACGCTGGCCGATGACGATACTGAATCCAATTCAGTCGAACTGACCAGCTATGCGGCGCATACCGGCACGATTACCATCACCGGTGGTGAAGCGGGCGACTTCTTTAACCTGGATGTGGATACCGCGGGTGCGGATGTCGCAGCGGATCTGGATGGCGGAACAAATGTGGGAGGCCCTAATACCGATGGCGGTGAAGTTCAGCAAGGTCTGCTCGGTCTGGATACCGACGGTACCGATGGTGATGTGACAGCAGGTCATTTCTACGACCTCAGTGGTGTGAATACCCAGGTCAGACTGGGTGCCGCGGTTATCGACGCCAGCGCTTCCGCAGCGGATGTGATTCTGCGTGTCAGCACTAATGTGGCATCACCGGTCGGTGCGCAAACCATTAAAACGGGTACCGGTAACGATTATGTGATTTTTGATAATCGTAATGATACGCGCGCGGGCCTGACCATTTCGGATACGGTTGATGGCGGTGAAGGTAATGACACATTGGTCATCGACGGTACCGGCGTGCGGATTTCTCTGGGTGCGTCTGAATGGACCAATGTGCGTAATTTTGAAAATCTGCAATTGATCGGTACCAGTGCTGCAGCACTTTCGACATTGCTCGGACAAAACGCCTACAACCTGGCATTGACCAATGACCTGATTCAGGCCAATGGTGGTGGTTTGCTGAACATCATTAATGATAATGACGCCAACAACGATCAGTCAGGCGTATCAACCGGAACCTTTTGGCTCGATACAGCAGGTACAGCCCAAGAGTCGGGTGTGACGATCGATGCACGTTCATTGAATGCACAGAATCACTTCACCTACAACGGTGAAGAAGGTGCGACCAGAACGGCGGATCGATTCATGTTTACCGATGCCAATATCAATGGTGGCAACATTATTGATGGCGGTGCGGTGGATAATCTGTCCGACACCAACAGTGCAGCAAACGAGGACATCATGGAAGTGCGCAATACCGCGACGGTAACCGCAGGTGACATGCAAGGCCTATCCAATATCGGTACCATCGCTGGTGTGAACGATCAGGCTGTTGCACAAACGCTAGATCTCGAGTTGACCGACGGTGTTATCGATGCGCTGGTTGATAGCTATCACGCAGCAACAACGCTGGAAGTAGAAACAGTTTTTGTTCGCATGAATGATGCAGCGGATATCGCTGCACCGGTTGCTGGTATGGGATTGAAACTGGACGCAAGTGGTATGACCGCTAAAACTGCTGCGGTTGTAACGCTGGATGCATTTGGTGGTGGTGTTACCGACACAATCAAAATTGGTCAAGGCTTGTTAACGGTCAATAATTTTGTGATCGGTGGACAAGACAGAATTGAACTGTCTGTGAGCAAATTTGGTTTGACAATCGAAGCGGATGATATTGGTTTTATCGCAGGCACTAATAATGCTGGTGATCTTGATTCGAACCTTGTGTTTGGCCCTGTTGGTGCAGTGGCTATTGATGGTACTGACCGTATCATCTTCGAAGATGACGGTGTCGACACCAATATTTACTTCGATGCCGACGGTTTTGGTGCAGGTGCGCAAGTACTCATCGCCACTATCGTGGGTGGAACGGGTCTGTTAGCAGCCGATGTTGACATCGTAGCTTAATACCACTTAGGTTTGGGCGCAGCAGCGCTTGCGCCCGCGCGGAAAATCATCGGATTAACCGCGAGCCCTGAAAAAAACAAAACCGCCTCAGGGAAACCGGGGCGGTTTTTTTACATCCAAAATTGATCATGCAGTTCGTGTAAGCCAATGGACTGGACTCCTCCAACTAAACGGCATCGCAATGTGCCAGACTAGAAATTTAAATGAATAGTCGAAGAAGGAGGAGTCAAATGAATATTACACGGATAGGAATAGATCTGGTAAAACAAGTATTTCAGGTTCATGGAATGGATCGTTTTGAGCAGGTGGTGAAACGCAAACAATTGCGCAGAGCGCAGTTACTGAACTACTTTCGCAAATTGCCGCCGTGTTTGATCGGCATGGAAGCTTGCGGCGGAGCGCATTACTGGGCACGGGAACTGGTAAAGCTGGGTCATGAAGTACGTTTAATAGCCCCACAGTACGTCAAACCGTATGTAAAAAGTGGCAAGAACGACGCCAACGATGCAGAAGCGATTTGCGAAGCGGTAGGACGCCCGAACATGCGTTTTGTAGCGATCAAGATGATTGAACAGCAGGTTGTACAAGCGGAACATCGGATTCGTGAGCGGTTAATCTGTAGTAGTTCAGACTTGATCTGACAGTAGGGTCTTGCCAAAGGGTGGGATTACCCGGTTTGATAGAGGTGCGAAACTTTATCAACGAAGCGCGCAAGCGCAAAGGAGTAATCCCATGAGTAGTTTTCAACAAAAAGTCATCAAACACAAGATTGGTCTGTTTAATTTGGCAGCTGAGCTTGGCAATATATCCCGCGCCTGCAAGGTGATGGGTTTTTCACGCGATACTTTTTATCGCTATCAGGCAGCCGTGGAAACGGGTGGTATTGATGCGCTGATTGATGCGAACCGACGCAAGCCCAACATCAAGAACCGTGTCGAAGAAACGACGGAGACGGCGGTCACCGCTTTTGCTCTGGAGCAACCGGCTTTTGGTCAGGTTCGTGTTTCCAACGAACTACGCAAACGCGGACTCTTTGTTTCTCCGTCTGGTGTTCGTTCGGTGTGGTTACGCCAGAATCTGGAATCGTTCAAAAAACGTCTGTCAGCCTTGG